>JAUZQA010000340.1 GCA_030705665.1 Bacillota bacterium | reverse complement strand
CAAACTCTCCGATAAAGAGTATGAGTTAGCTCATAAATGTTACGTTGGCTAGTGATTACTTGAATCACTATTGTTTATTGTTGACGTTTTTGTTTGTTTAGTTTTCAAAGAACAATTTCTAAAAAACAACTTTCTTAGTATACCCTCAACCGAATACTTCGTCAATCTTTTTTTAAGATTAATTTTTCATCAGCGACAAGAAAGATTGTCTCACACATTTTCGTTAATGTCAACTTCTCCGAAATATTTTTGATTTAAAAAAATTCGTTTTTTGAAGCTTCGTAACGAATCAGCTTTACTAGAATAACATCATCGGTTTTAAATAGCAATAGAAAAGTTTTTATTAGCGGAAACTTACTTTTTTGAATGAATATGAAAGATTGACGACCAGAAATGCTATTTCGGTCGCCAATTCATTAAGATTATTTTCCAATAACAATTGCCTGGCTCCCCATTTGCACCCAAGCTTTTTCAAAGCTGCTTCGGTCCACCATCTGACTTTTTTGACCATAAGGATTATTGATATAGATGTAGTTGGCATCATAGCCGGTAATAACCACGCTATGTTCACTATAGGTAATGCTGATGGTTCCTTGAGGCGTATTCCACGTTATAAAATCAGATACAGGTGCAAATGAACAGGTCGTGATTACCCAAACCGGCTCTCCTTGGTACACTCTCGCCAGAATATCAGTAAATGGATGGTTTGTAAGATTAACCACATCATCACCAGCATACTTTTGGGCCAAATTGTAGATTGGTCCATTGTATACCGCATATCCTGGTCCGACTTCCATATTTCCTACAAACCCTACATTGGGATTTCCTTTAAGTCCGTTTTGGTAGGTCAATGGGACCCTTGCAATATTATTGGCTAAATCAGTTTTCGTGACATGATATCCGCTGTAATTTAGAATCATGGCCAGACTTGTTACCTCACAGCCATTGTAGAGATTGGGATCACTCATCTGCGTAATAAGAGGTACATCTAGTATTCTGCCGGCTTGTTGTGCCGCCGCCTCTTTAGCAGCCTGTGCTTTCGTTGCTGCTTCTTTTGCGGCCTCTGCTTTAGCTGCTTGTTCTTTCGCCGCCTGTTCATTTGCGGCTTGTTCCTTCGCTGCTGCTTCTTTTGCCGCTTGCGCCTTTGCAGCTTGTTCTTTTGCAGTCTGCTCAGTTGTCGCTTCTTCTTTCACTCCCGCTACTTTTACTTCAAGTTTGTCTGCAGACACAGTTTCCAACTTTTTAACAAATGAGGGTTTAATGGCTATAGGGGAATGGGTGTAGACCAAAACGAAATCTGCGACGATACAAAGTATTCCAATTATTATTATTTTCTTTAGGAAAGTAATCAAAAAAACACATCCAATTATTTAAAAATAATTTTCAATTATCACCCTATCTGAAACAGCTTAATTTTTACTTAACATAACCTCAGGTTATTTATTTCTGCTTTATCCGCAACTTCCCCTCATATATCCATATCAAGCAGAACAGGACCCAGAAACTTTGCACAGCTTGCAATATAATGAAAATGTTGGGGAATTTATAAATGACGTAAACCGTTATTGGAGGATGCTAAATGTATATTTATGAAAAAACGAATGATGTCTTTGAAACTCATCGATTAGCCAATTCAAAAAAGGATACTTTCATGGAGGTTGTCCCCGACCGCGGCGGGATCATTACCAAATTTGTAGTGAAGGACAAGCCTGTTTTTTACCTAGATCAGGCTACCCTGGTCGATCCTAATAAAAATATTAGAGGTGGCAATCCGATTCTTTTTCCAATATGCAGCTATTTGAAAAATGATACGTATTCTCTTAATGGCCATCCCTACACCATGAAGCAGCATGGTTTTGCCAGAAATTGCGCGTGGAACGTTGCTGGCGTGTCAGCCGAAGAAGATTCAGCATCAATAACATTAGAACTGCAGGACAATGAAAAGACCTATGCCCAGTATCCATTTAGATTCAAACTAGTTTATGAGTACAGACTCAGCGGTACGACCCTTTCTGTGAACGCTACATACATCAATCAAGATGAACAGCCTATGCCTTTTTATGGCGGCTATCATCCTTACTTTCAGGTCGAGGATAAGAAGCAACTGGAGATTGAGATCCCTTCGCAAACCTTTTCAGAATCCATCAACAACAGCATCGTTCAGAATCGCTTTAACTATGAACAGGATGAAATCAATGTGTTTTATCGGGAACTGAGTGCGCAAAACTGCCAGATAACAGATCCTTTACTGAAGCGAAAAATACAGGTTCATTTTGATCCTATCTACAAATATATTGTTGTTTGGACGCTGAAGGGAAAAGACTTCCTCTGTGTGGAGCCGTGGATGGCTTCTACAGATGCATTAAATTCAAAGGAAGACCTTGTTTATATTCAACCTGGTCAAGAAATGAAGAGCCATGTGGCTTTTGAAGTAGAAGAGTTATAAAAGGAAAGCTGCCATTCAATAGATTGGGGGATGGACAAGCTCCGCCTCCCTATTGCCTGTGCTTTTTACACCTCTGGCACACACTTTGCTGAAAGTACACATAGTGGTGCGTAGTGTATAATAGGATGACAATAAGAAATAATTGGAAGTGAACCTATGCGCAGGTTTTTTTACCATAAAAAGCTGTTATTGATTTTTGGTATTTTGACTGGAACCATCCTTATCTACTTTGGGCTGTTACAATGGAAAATTGCCCAATACAGTCAAATGAAAGCTCCGAATCATGCGGATTACTTAATTATTCTTGGAGCCAATGTCAAAGGAACCGTTCCTTCGTCCGTGCTGCAAAGCCGCATCGATACAGCTGCAATTTATTTAAACAATAATCCAAAAACAATTGCCATTGCTTCGGGAGGAAAAGGTCCCGGTGAGGAAATTTCAGAAGCGGAAGCGATTAAAAAGGAACTGCTCAAGAAAGGAATCAGCGGGTCACGGATTCTTTTGGAGAGTCAGTCTACGAATACCTATGAGAATATCAAGTTTTCAAAAAAATTGCTTCCCAAGAATGCAAAGACTGGGGTAGTTGTCACAAATCGCTTTCACCTGTACCGTGCCTTAATGATTGCTAGAGATCAAAATTTGAACTTACACGGACTACCTGCGAGCACCCCGCTTCTCGCTATTCCGAGATCCTATATTCGAGAATACCTGGCGATTACAAAATATTATTTGCTTAAAATATAAATGAAGTTTTATTTGTGCCCGTGCTCTCTCCTTTTCCCTGAGTACAGGCACAATTAACCCCTTTTTGTTCCCCTACTCCCCCAATTTCCTTGAGCATCGGTACGATTAATTCCTTTTCGTTCCCTTGCTCACCCATTTTCCTTGAGCACGGGCACGATTAACTCCTTTTCATTCCCTTGCTCGTCAATTTCCCTTGAGCATCGGCACGATTAACTCCTTTTCGTTCCCTTGCTCACCTGTTTTCCTTAAACAGAGGAACGATTAGCAGACAGTGCCGAGACATCTCCAAATTTGTATTACGATAAATTTACTTTTATTATTTTAGTTAAGAAGATCAAAGGGGTGTTAGAATGGCACGTGTTTTATTTATTAACGGAGGATCTGAAGGACATATCAATCCAACGATCGGGGTTGTCCAAGAGCTTATTGCGCGTGGCGAAGAGGTAGTGTACTTTGCAGTTGAAGATTTTCGGGAACGGATTGAGAAAACAGGAGCGACTGTACGAACATTCGACGGTCAAAAATTTATTCAAGCCTTTATCTCAGGCGGCAGAAACTATTTAACCGAAAGAATCAACGGTCTTTTACATACGGCTGATATCGTCATCCCAAGTGTTCTTGAGCAAATTGAAGGAGAACATTTTGATTATATCATCCACGATTCCATGTTCGGCTGCGGCTATTTACTGGCTCAAATCCTTAAACTGCCCGCCATTAGTTCTTGTACTTCTTTTGCGCAAACAAAAGAAAACTTCGAGCAAATGTTAGAACATCTTTCGAAAAAAATTCCTGCCGAAGCAGCTGCGACCATAAACGATGAATTCCAAACCCTGACAGGAAGGGTGAAGGAACAATACGGCGTGAACATTCACTCGCCTTACGAAGTTTTTTGCAATCCTGCACCACTTACGATTGTATATACAACAAGAATGTTCCAGCCATCGGGTGAAGAATTCAACCCAAAATACAAGTTTGTTGGCCCGTCCATCTCTTCCCCAGTAATGAAAGAAAACTTTGACCTGTCTGCGATCAAGGGGAAAAGTCCGATTTACATTTCACTTGGTACCGTCTTTAACCAAGCGATTGATTTCTATAAACTTTGTTTTCAAGCATTTGAGAATACGGGCCATACCGTGATTATGTCGATTGGGGGAAAAGTGCAGCTCGCTGATTTGGGGGAGATTCCACAAAACTTCATTGTCAAAAATTATGTCCCGCAAACGGAAGTGCTGAAACACTGTAAACTATTTATCACTCATGGAGGAATGAACAGTACCAATGAAGCTCTCTATTACGGGGTTCCGCTCATTGTCATCCCACAAAGCGCGGACCAGCCGATCATTGCTGGACAGGTTGCCAAAATTGGAGCTGGTATTACCTTGCAAATGCAAAGCTTGACGGCAGACCAACTGCGTGAAGCCGCAGAGCGCGTGTTAAACGAGCCCTCTTTCCATCAAGCTGTTGCCGCAAATAGGGAAGTCTTTCAAAAGTCTGGCGGGTCTCGCCAAGCTGTTGATGAGATTTTGGCATTTACAGTTCAATAGGAAAACAAATCAGCCGCCGGCTTTTGGCGGCTTTTTCTTTGTAACTCTAAAAAATACAATTCTGAACCCCGCATTTATCACAATTCAGCAACCCTCTCAAATAGGTCATATCTTTAATAAGCAATGTACTGCGATGAAATTCGATAATATCTTTTTTCCGCAAGTCATTCAGAACCCTTGTCACCGTTTCTCTTGAACTGCCAATATAGGTGGCAATTTGATAATGTGTCACTTGATCATTGATTAAAATTCCCCCAGGCACTTGAAT
>JAUZQA010000034.1 GCA_030705665.1 Bacillota bacterium | reverse complement strand
TTTTTACTTTTCCCTCTCTTCATCTGATTTATGTATAAATCTTCTCCTAGCAGTCGAAAATGGTAGCATCATGATAAATGGAGGAGAGATCTATGTATACTGGGAGAATCCGTCAAATTTTATTAATCACAGATGGCTGCTCAAATCAAGGTGAAGACCCAATTGCTATGGCTGCACTTGCAAGAGAAGATGGGATTACGGTCAATGTGATCGGCGTTATGGAACAGGATACGATTGATGAAAAGGGAATGAAGGAAATTGAAAATATCGCCATGTCAGGCGGGGGCGTCAGTCAAATTGTTTATACCCAGCAGCTGTCTCAAACCGTGCAGATGGTAACTAGAAAAGCAATGACGCAAACCATTCACGGGGTAGTAAACAGGGAATTGCAACAAATCCTCGGAAAATCCCAAACGCTTGAGGACCTTCCTCCGGAAAAAAGAGGCGAGGTTATTGAGGTTGTGGATGAACTAGGCGAAACCGTGGACCTCGAGGTTTTAATTTTGGTTGACTCTTCAGCCAGTATGAAACAAAAGCTGCCAACTGTTAAAGAGGCCTTGCTGGATCTTTCCATTAGTTTAAATGCAAGATCAGGAAATAATTATTTTTCAGTGTATGTATTTCCTGGGAAAAGGGACAATGTCGAACAGGTATTAGATTGGACGCCAAATCTGCAATCTTTGACGAAAGTTTTTTCCCAGTTGACAACAGGCGGAATTACACCGACAGGCCCAGCAATTTGCACTGCGATTTCCTCATTTAATCAAAATCGTTCGATGAGAAGGAGTCTCCTTTCCCGTGATGATGAATCATTCTTTGAAGAGTCAATGTAAAGTTAACCCTGGTACAGTTATTTTCGGGAAGTGGCATCAGCAAAAGTACAAGATCGTAAGGGAACTAGGCTTTGGTGCCAATGGAATTGTGTATCTCGCAGAACACAATGGTACGCAAGTAGCTTTAAAAATGAGTGATAACGGACTTTCTATAACCTCCGAGGTGAACGTTCTTAAATCCTTTGCAAAGGTCCAAGGGTCTTCCCTCGGGCCTTCTTTGCTTGATGTTGATGATTGGCAAAGCAATCAAGGGAAGATCTCCTTTTATGTAATGGAATATATTCAGGGCCCTAACCTGTTATCCTTTATTGCCCAAAAAGGAAGGTCATGGACAGTTGTTTTGCTTCTCCAATTATTAAACGATCTTGATCTTCTTCACCAAAACGGCTGGGTTTTTGGTGATCTGAAGCCTGAAAATTTAATTGTTACAGGCCCTCCAACGAGAATACGCTGCATTGATGTCGGAGGTACAACGATTCAAGGCAGAGCTATAAAGGAGTTTACGGAGTTTTATGACCGCGGTTATTGGGGATTGGGGTCAAGAAAGGCCGAGCCGAGATACGACTTATTTGCAGTGGGCATGGTTATGATCAATACTGCTTATCCTAGCCGTTTTTCCAAAAAGACAGGAGGCATTGTCCAATTAAGGGAAGCAATCAGACAGAAGCCCGAACTAGTCCCTTTTGAAAAAATGATTACAAGGGCACTAGAAGGCGGTTACCACAGTGCAAAGCAAATGCGGTCTGAAATGTTGTCATTCGTTACTAATCAACAAGTGCCTGCCGCCCCAACGGGTCCCACCGTTTCAAAGCAAGGAAATACGAATACGAATAAACAGCAAGGAAATACGATTAAACCCAAAAATACTCAATACCCATCAAGAAAAACCTATAAAAAGAAAAAGAAAAGAAACGGATGGCTGGAAACATTTTTCATTATTGCGATTATCATTTGTTTATATATGTTGTATATTATGTTTAAAATTTAATATTTTTTGAAACATTTATGGATTTTGTTCGTAAATACTAGAAATAGTTGTTGTTTTTAGTTTTTATATATAATGATAGTAGAAAATGATCATGACCTTAAGGAAGAATGTAAAATGTTGGAAGAAAAAGTAGAAGCCTTTCTGGAAAGACATTCGTTTTCATTGAAAGGTAAAAAAATTGTGGTAGGAGTTTCGGGAGGACCGGATTCGCTGGCGTTGCTGCACTATCTTCAAGGGCAAAAAGAAAAGCAAGAGCTCTCGATTATTGTTGCTCATGTAGACCATATGTTTCGAGGAGAGGAATCCTTTCAGGATGCCATGTTTGTCAAAGAGTATTGTGAGGAACTTTTTATTCCATTTGTAATGGACCAAATAAATGTTCCGGAACTTATGAAACAAACAGGAAAAAGTGCGGAAGTCGCTGGGAGACAAGCACGCTACGACTTCTTCGCCAAAGTAATGAAGGAACATGATTATCCCTATTTAGCATTGGCCCACCACGGGGATGATCAAATTGAAACGGTCTTAATGCGCTTTACAAGGGGGAGTACAGGGAAGGCAAGAGCAGGAATTCCTTTTCAACGCCCGTTTCAAAATGGGATGATTTTTCGGCCCTTTTTGGTATTAACGAAGCAAGAAATTGTGGAGTATTGTGAAGAAAATAGGTTAGTCCCAAGAATTGACCCAAGCAACATGGAAGAAATCTATAGCCGAAATCGGTTTCGCAAAGTTGTCTTACCTTTTTTAAAAGCAGAAAATCAACAAGTTCATGAACACTTCCAGCGTTTTAGTGAGGATATGCAAAGCGATGAAGCGTATCTTCAGGAATTAACAGTCCAAAGAATGAATACAGTAATGACAACAAGAAATGATCAGCAAATAACTATTGATATAAACCTTCTGCTTGAAATGCCTATACCTTTACAAAGAAGAGGGATTCAACTAATATTAAACTATCTTTACAAAGAACGGCCTTCATCTCTTTCTGCTGTCCATATTGATCAGGTATTTTTCCTCATCAATCGTCAGCATCCATCGGGTACATTAGACTTTCCTGATGGGCTGAAAGTGACTCGTTCCTATCAAGGTTGCCATTTTCAATTTAACGTCGATAAACCTCTGTCCTTTCACTTTGAATTGATAGAACCTGGTACTATTGAAATACCAGGCGAAGGAATATTAAAAATGGAGTATGTTGAATCGTCATTCGTTCATCCTAATCAGTATACAGCTATTTTTGTCCGGGATTTGGTATCATTACCTTTATTCATCCGATCAAGGAAAAATGGCGACAGAATGACGTTAAAGGGAATGTCAGGTACGAAGAAAGTAAAAGATATCTTTATTGATCATAAAATTCCGCTTCATGAAAGGGATACTTGGCCAGTTATAACAGATCAGCATGGCCGTATTCTATGGCTTCCTGGCTTAAAGAAGTCAGCAATTGAGGGCATTGATAATAAAGCGGGATCTTATATCCAACTTACATATTATAAGCATTGACTTCTAGGAGGAAATTTTTTGATGGAAAAGGACATTGAAAAGGTTTTAGTTAGTGAGGAAGAGATTCAGGCAAAAGTCAAAGCCTTGGCCGAGGAACTGGCAGAGGAGTATAAAGACCGTTTTCCACTCGCAATTGGAGTGTTAAAAGGTGCAATGCCTTTTATGGCAGACTTAGTTAGGCGGATGAATTGTTACCTGGAAATGGATTTTATGGATGTTTCCAGCTATGGAAATTCAACTGTTTCCACAGGTGAAGTAAAAATCCTTAAAGATCTGGATACTTCAGTGGAGGGAAGGGATTTATTAATTATCGAGGATATCATTGATAGCGGTTTAACCTTGAGTTATCTTGTTGATCTATTCCGTTATCGGAAAGCAAAATCGATTAAAATTGTAACATTACTTGATAAACCAACAGGAAGGAAAAGTAAAATTGAAGCCGATTATGTAGGGTTCCATGTTCCAGATGAATTTGTAGTTGGATATGGTTTGGATTATGCTGAAAAGTATCGCAACTTGCCATATATCGGAATATTGAAACCTGAAGTATATAGTAACAATGATTAAGTAAAACCTATAGTAGATAACATATTTAATTCCTTCACACTTAAGTCTTGTAAATTGAGCGTTATTCCTTGAATTGCCATGATTTTCTATGATACTATTTAGTATAGTTTTTTCTACCGTGGGAGGAGGTAAGGGATGAATCGGATTTTCCGTAATACCATCTTTTATTTATTAATATTTTTAGTCATTATTGGTGTGGTTAGCTTTTTTAATGGAAGCAATGACCCGACCGATCATATATCATATGATAAATTTGTTTCCAATTTAGAAAAGGGTCAAGTTAAGTCCTTCTCAATGCAGCCCGACCGAGGTGTATATGAGGTCCGAGGCGAATCTACGGGCGGGAAAAGCTTCCTAACCTACATTCCAAACAGCGAGAAAATACAGGACCGAATCGATAAAGCGGCTGCAGCAACTAAGGTTGATGTAATGCCAGCAAAGGAAACAAGCGGCTGGGTAACATTCTTTACATCAATTATTCCATTTGTGATTATTTTTATCTTGTTCTTCTTCTTATTAAATCAAGCTCAGGGCGGCGGCAGCCGAGTAATGAATTTTGGCAAAAGCAAAGCCCGACTTTATAACGATGATAAGAAAAAGGTTCGTTTTAGAGATGTAGCTGGAGCAGATGAAGAAAAGCAAGAACTAATTGAGGTTGTTGACTTTTTGAAGGATCCACGGAAATTTGCGGAATTGGGTGCTCGCATTCCAAAAGGTATTCTTCTTGTTGGACCTCCAGGAACTGGTAAAACCCTTCTTGCAAGAGCCGTTGCTGGTGAAGCTGGAGTTCCATTCTTTTCAATCAGCGGATCTGACTTCGTTGAAATGTTTGTTGGGGTCGGAGCGTCCCGTGTTCGTGACTTATTTGAAAATGCTAAGAAAAATGCTCCATGTATTATCTTTATTGATGAAATTGATGCAGTTGGGCGTCAGCGTGGTGCTGGTCTTGGCGGTGGTCATGATGAGCGTGAGCAAACATTGAACCAATTGCTTGTTGAGATGGATGGATTCGGGGCAAATGAAGGGATTATTATCATTGCCGCTACTAACCGTCCTGACATTCTGGACCCAGCTCTTTTAAGACCTGGTCGTTTTGACCGTCAGATTACAGTTGACCGTCCTGACGTAAATGGTCGTGAGGCTGTTCTTAAAGTTCATGCCCGCAACAAACCTTTAGACGAATCTGTAAATTTAAAAAGTATTGCACGCAGTACTCCAGGTTTCTCTGGGGCTGATTTGGAAAACCTATTAAATGAGGCAGCGCTGGTAGCAGCTCGCCGCAATAAAAAGAAAGTTGATATGGATGACGTTACTGAAGCGACTGATCGTGTCATTGCTGGTGTAGCGAAGAGAAGTCGGGTAATTTCTGAGAAAGAACGTAATATTGTTGCTTTCCATGAAAGCGGCCATACTGTGATCGGCTTGGTACTGGATGAAGCAGAAATTGTCCAAAAGGTAACCATTGTCCCACGCGGACAGGCTGGCGGATATGCTGTTATGCTTCCTAAGGAAGACCGTTACTTTATGACCAAGCCAGAATTGCTGGATAAAATTACTGGTCTTCTTGGCGGCCGTGTGGCTGAGGATATCGTATTTGGAGAAGTAAGTACAGGAGCACATAATGACTTCCAACGTGCTACTGGAATTGCAAGAAAAATGGTTACTGAATATGGCATGAGCGATAAGCTTGGTCCATTACAATTTGGTCAGGCACAAGGTGGTCAAGTGTTCCTTGGACGTGACATCAATAACGACCAAAATTATTCAGATGCGATTGCCTATGAAATTGACCTTGAAATTCAAAGAATTATTAAAGAGTGCTATGAAAGAGCGAAGCAGATTTTAACGGATAACCGTGATAAGCTTAACCTTATTGCTACCACTCTTCTTGAGGTAGAAACTCTTGATGCAGATCAAATTAAACATTTGATTGACAATGGTCACTTACCAGCTAGAACCTCAGCGAATAATGATTCATTTAAGCCTGGTTTAAACAAAACAGATGATGTCAAGGTAAACATCAATAAGAAAAAGGACGATGAAATCGACCTTTCTAAGCCAGAATCAACAGATCCTGAATCTTCATCAAACAATGATGACAAACCAACATTATAGTCAATGTTAAATTGGAAAGAGTGCTTCGAATCGGAGCACTCTTTTTTCGTTCCGCTAGCGGCACTTGGTTGTTTGCTTTATTGTACAAATGTATTTATGGTATGATGTTGACAGTGAAATTTAGACTTTGGACAAAGTGGTGATTGTGTTGATTTTTGTATTTGACGTTGGAAATACAAACATTGTATTGGGTGTATATGATAAAGACGAATTGAAATATCATTGGCGGATTGAAACAGACCGTAACCGTTCCGCAGATGAGTATGGCATGATTATTAAAGCCTTGTTTGACTTTTCGAATCTCACATTTAACCAAATAACGGGGATTATTATTTCTTCTGTTGTACCGCCTATTATGTTCTCGTTAGAAAGAATGTGCCAAAAATACTTTAATGTTAAACCGATGGTTGTCGGACCTGGCATTAAAACAGGGCTTGATTTAAAAATTGACAACCCGAGGGAAGTGGGGGCGGACCGAATTGTTAATGCGGTAGCAGCCATTCGTGATTATGGTTGTCCATTAATTATTATTGATTTTGGGACAGCAACAACTTTCTGTTATGTTAACGAGCATAGGCAGTATATGGGCGGTGCCATTGCTCCTGGAATTAACATTTCAACTGAAGCCCTTTATTCAAAAGCAGCTAAGCTCCCAAGGATTGAAATCGCCCGTCCGGAAGGTGGCGTTATTGGAAAAAATACTGTAGCCTCTATGCAGTCAGGAGTGCTATATGGCTATGTGGGCCAAGTAGAGGGTATTGTCAAACGTATGGTTGAACAAACGGGGCAAAAACCAACTGTTATCGCTACAGGAGGATTATCAACGCTGATTGCCCAAGAGTCTGATGTCATTGATATTGTCGAGCCATTTTTAACATTGAAAGGTTTACAATTAATCTATAAACGAAACATGGAAATGATAAAAAAGGGCAACTAGAAAGGAGTTAAAGCATGAATGATTATCTTGTAAAGGCCCTAGCTTTTGAAGGGCAGGTTAGAGCATATGCCGTTCGAACGACGAATACAGTTTCGGAGGCACAGCGCCGCCACCAAACTTGGAGAACAGCATCTGCGGCTTTAGGACGTTCGATAACGGCTGGTGTGATGATGGGAACCATGTTAAAAGGGGAAGAAAAGTTAACGATCAAAATAGAGGGTGATGGTCCCCTGGGGCATATTTTAGTTGACAGTAACGCCAAAGGCGAAGTGCGAGGCTACGTTCATAATCCTCAGGTCGACTTTGAATCGAATGAGCACGGAAAACTTGATGTAAAAAGAGCGGTAGGAACTTCAGGAACATTAACAGTGGTAAAGGATATCGGTTTACGTGACTATTTCAGCGGACAGGTTCCGTTAGTTTCAGGAGAATTAGGCGAAGACTTTACTTATTATTTTGTTACTTCGGAACAAGTTCCTTCTTCTGTTGGGGTTGGTGTGCTGGTCAATCCTGATGATTCAATCCTGGCAGCAGGAGGATTCATCCTGCAACTAATGCCTGGTACGGATGATGAAACGATCACGAAAATCGAGAAAAACTTAGAGGTAATACCTCCTATTTCGAAGCTTATTGAATCAGGGTTAAATCCAGAAGAAATTTTGGAGAAGCTGTTCGGCAAAGACAATGTAAAGTTTTTAGAAAAAATGCCTGTTCAGTTTAAATGCACTTGTTCAAAAGAACGGTTTGGTGATGCGATCGTCAGCCTTGGAAAAGAAGAAATCTCTGACATGATTGAAACAGATGGCATGGCGGAAGCCCACTGTCATTTTTGCAATGAAAAGTATCTCTTCCCAAAAGAAGAGTTAGAGGCAATGCTTAAAGAAGCAAAATAAAGAAAAAGGCTCGATTTCCATGTGAAGTCGAGCCTTTTTTGTCATCAAATAAAATCCTGCACCAAGAGTGAGACTTTGGTAGGAGAGTAAATTTTTAAATTTAGGAAAAATTAAGCTGGCAAAGTAATTGACAAAATACATAGAAAGAGTTAAATTCTAAATAAACCAATAAAAATACTCGGGATAAGAGGTGGCCAAAATGGTGCGTGTTGCAAATTCAGTTGCCGAATTAGTCGGCCAAACACCAATAGTTAGATTAAACAGATTAGTAGATGAAAATAGTGCAGAAGTTTATTTAAAGTTAGAATACTTCAACCCTGGAAGCAGTGTAAAAGATCGTATTGCATTAGCGATGATTGAAGCTGCTGAAGAACAAGGCATTATTAAACCTGGTGATACAATTGTAGAGCCTACAAGTGGAAATACTGGTATTGGACTTGCAATGATTGCAGCTGCAAAAGGCTACAAAGCTGTATTAGTAATGCCTGAAACAATGAGTATAGAAAGACGCAACCTCTTGCGTGCTTATGGTGCAGAGCTTGTTTTAACTCCTGGACCAGACGGTATGAAGGGTGCAATTGCTAAAGCAGAAGAGCTTGTTAAAGAGCATGGATACTTCTTACCGCAACAATTCCAAAACCCAGCAAATCCAGAAGTTCATAAACGTACAACTGGTAAAGAAATTGCTGAACAAATGGATCAATTGGATGCATTTGTTGCAGGTATTGGAACAGGCGGAACTCTCACTGGTGCAGGAAGCGTTTTACGTGAAAAATTCCCTGAAATTAAAATTTATGCTGTAGAACCAAAAGATTCTCCAGTATTATCCGGTGGCAAACCAGGACCACATAAAATCCAAGGGATTGGTGCAGGTTTTGTACCGACGGTTTTAGATACAAAATTGTATGACGAAGTTCTCCTAGTAACAAATGAAGAAGCTTTTGAAGCTTCACGCCGTGCTGGAAGAGAAGAAGGCATTCTTTGCGGTATTTCTGCGGGTGCTGCGGTCCATGCAGCACTTGAAGTGGCTAAAAAATTAGGAAAAGGCAAAAAAGTCCTTGCTATTGTTCCTGATAACGGAGAACGTTATTTAAGTACACCACTTTATCAATTTGATGCATAATAATAAGGCTGGAATATAATAGAAAGGCGTTGGCACGGGCCAATGCCTTTTTTCTTTTTCTAAAAAAATGTATAGTAAAAGAGTGAATTTTGAACGAATATGGGGGAATTGGTTTGAAGGAAGCACTTACTAAGACGATTCAATGTGGCCCATATACATTGGATTACGGTAAAAAGACACTTATAATGGGAATCTTAAATATAACTCCAGACTCATTTTCCGATGGCGGAAAGTATAATAATCTTGATCGAGCGATTGAACATGCAAAACGGATGGTTGAAAATGGGGCAGATATCATTGATATTGGCGGGGAATCCACAAGACCTGGTCATACACCGCTTTCGGTTGAAGAAGAGCTCGAACGGGTTATTCCAGCGGTCAAAGCCATTTCCGAGCACGTACAAGTTCCAATTTCCGTTGATACGTTTAAAGCAGATGTTGCCAGACAGTCGATTGAAGCGGGTGCCCATATCATCAATGATATTTGGCGGGCGACAGGAGACCCGAACATGGCGGCAACTGCTGCTGAATTAAATATTCCTATAATCTTAATGCATAATCGGACGAACCGTGACTATCATCATTTTATTCGTGAAGCTTTGAATGACCTGTACGAAAGCATTATGCTTGTAAAGAATGCCGGAGTAACAGATGAAAATATTATCTTAGATCCGGGGATTGGGTTTGCCAAGGACTACAATGAAGATATCGAAATGATGAGGAACCTTGATAAACTTGTTGCTACAGGTTATCCTGTACTTTTAGCAACATCGCGCAAAAGAATGATTGGGAATGCGACTAGCTTGCCTGTTGATCAAAGAATGGAAGGAACAGGTGCTACCATTTGCTACGGAATTCAAAAAGGCTGTCAGATAGTCCGGGTACACGATGTAAAGGAAATTGCCAGGATGGCAAAAATGATAGACGTTTTAATAGGCAAAGGTGATGTTGATGGACAAAATATATATTAATAAAATGGAGTTTTACGGCTACCATGGTGTTTTTCCTGAGGAAAATAAACTTGGTCAACGCTTTGTTGTCGATTTAAGCGTTGCAGTAGACTTAAAACGGGCTGGAGAAACGGACCAGCTTGAGTATTCAGTAAATTATGGAGAATTATTTGCTGTTTGTCAGGAGATCGTAGAGGGGAAACCGCTCAAACTAGTAGAAGCAGTTGCGGAACAAATTGCTGGAGAAATTTTAAAGTGTTTTCCACTTGTTTCGGAGGTAACCGTTAAAGTGATCAAACCAGACCCGCCGATTCCGGGTCATTATCAATCTGTTGCGATCGAAATTACAAGGAGAAGATCATAGTGGAAAATACGGCATATATTGGTCTGGGTTCAAACATAGGAGACCGCTATCAATATTTGATACAAGCCATTGATTTATTAGCAGAAACTCCATTAATGGAAATTGTAAATATTTCCTCTGTGTATGAAACAGAACCGGTTGGTTATGAGGATCAGGATTTATTTTTAAATATGGTAATAGAGGTTGAAACAGACCTTTCAGCAGAACAACTACTTGCAAATTGTATGAGGATTGAACAAAATCTAGGAAGAAAAAGGGAAATTAAGTGGGGACCGCGGACAATTGACCTTGACATTCTTCTCTATAATCAAGAAAATATTGAAACAGAGAAGCTTGTTGTTCCGCATCCCCGAATGCTAGAAAGAGCGTTCGTCATGGTCCCTCTATTAGAGATTTGTCCAGATATCAAAATCCCTGAGTCTGATAAGTCTCATTCCGTACAGCGTGATCAATACCCTAATACAGAAGGAGTTCGAATATGGAAGCGGAAAAGTGGGGAAGACGTATTCGTGCCTATCGAAAGCTAAAAGGTTTTACGCAGGAAAGCTTTTCGAAGGAGCTTGGTGTATCAGTTTCAGTCTTGGGAGAGATCGAAAGAGGCAACCGTCTCCCGTCAGAAGACTTTGTTGAAAAAATAGCAGCGGCTTTAAAAATATCTGTGGATGATTTAACACCGCCTGATGAAAATAATTAGTCCTAAACTAGGAGGTCTATTTCTTGTTAAAGATCGGTAATATTACGATGAAGAACCCGATTGTTTTGGCACCAATGGCCGGTGTTTGCAACTCAGCCTTTCGTCTAACTGTTAAAGAATTTGGTGCCGGACTTGTTTGTGCCGAAATGGTCAGTGATAAAGGCATAGTTTTTAAAAATGAAAAAACAATGAATATGCTTTATATCGATGATCGTGAAAAACCACTCAGCCTGCAAATTTTTGGCGGCGAAAAAGAAACACTTGTTGAAGCAGCACAATTTGTTGATCGGAATACGAATGCCGATATTATTGATATAAATATGGGCTGCCCTGTTCCGAAAATCACAAAATGTGATGCAGGGGCAAAGTGGCTCTTGGACCCTGATAAAATCTATGAGATGGTTGCCAGTGTTGTTGATGCAGTTGAAAAACCTGTTACAGTAAAAATGAGAATGGGCTGGGACGAGCAGCATATTTATGCAGTAAAGAATGCGCAGGCAGTGGAACGTGCAGGTGGAAAGGCAGTTGCTTTACACGGCCGGACACGTGTTCAAATGTATGAAGGAAAGTCGAATTGGGACATCATTCGTGAAGTGAAACAATCGGTCAACATTCCAATCATCGGAAACGGTGATGTACAAACACCGCAGGATGCAAAAAGAATGCTTGATGAAACAGGCTGTGATGGTGTTATGATTGGACGAGCAGCTTTAGGTAATCCGTGGATGATTTACCGTACCGTACAATACCTTGAAACAGGTAAACTAATGGGAGAACCTCCTGTTCGTGAAAAAATGGATGTTTGTATTCTTCATTTAGACCGTTTAATCGCGCTAAAAGGTGAGTATATCGCAGTGCGTGAAATGCGCAAACATGCAGCCTGGTATCTAAAAGGTATTCAGGGGAATGCAAGGGTACGTAATTTGATCAATGAGATAAATACTAGAGAAGATATGGTTTCGCTATTAAGCCAGCTAGTCCTTGATGTGGAAGGAAATGAAGAAGACCAAGCTATAGTTGGTTAATGACGGGTAAAAACTGATTAGAATTTGACTTTTAGAGTCCCTTTTTCTATAATACCTGTGTTAAAGATGAAGACTGCCAGTGGAAATACTGGCAGTTTTTATATATATTTATACATTTTTAATGTCTGTTTCCTTAAGTTTGTGTAAAATAGTAAAGTATGTATATAAATTAGATAGCTGTTCAACGTTGCTATTTACATATTGAGATGAAAATAATTGGAGTGATAAATCATGAGTCAAGAAGAATTAAATGATCAATTTCTCGTCAGACGTGAAAAAATGAATCAATTGCGCGAGGATGGAATTGACCCATTTGGGAAGCGGTTTGAAAGAACAAATCTTGCAACTGAAATAATAGGAGAATATAACAGCCTGGAAAAAGAAGAGCTTGAGGCAAAAGATATTTCAGTTACACTTGCTGGAAGAATTATGACAAAGCGTGGAAAAGGAAAAGCAGGCTTTGCTCACATTCAAGACTTATCTGGTCAGGTTCAAATTTATGTAAGAAAAGATGCAGTTGGGGAAGAACAGTATAAGGTTTTCACTTCTGCAGACCTAGGTGATATTGTCGGTGTTACCGGGGTACTATTTAGAACCCAAACTGGGGAATTATCCGTTAAAGTAAAAGACTTCGTGTTCTTGACAAAAGCACTTCGTCCGTTGCCAGACAAATTTCACGGCTTAAAGGATGTTGAGCAGCGTTACCGCCAACGTTATTTAGACTTAATTATGAGCCAAGATAGCAAGGAAACGTTTATTACACGCAGTAAAATCATTCAGTCAATGCGCAGGTACTTAGATGAACATGGATATTTAGAGGTTGAAACACCTATGATGCACGCTATTGCCGGAGGTGCAGCAGCCCGTCCATTTATCACTCATCATAACGCACTTGATATGACTCTGTTCATGCGTATAGCCATTGAACTTCATTTAAAACGGTTAATTGTCGGCGGCCTTGAAAAAGTATATGAAATCGGCCGCGTATTTCGGAATGAAGGTGTTTCAACAAGGCACAATCCTGAATTCACGATGATTGAGCTTTATGAAGCATATGCTGACTTTAGAGACATTATGAGTCTTACTGAAAACTTAATTGCTCATATCGCTCAAGAAGTACTTGGTACAACTCAAATTAAGTATGGCGAATACGATGTAGACCTTCAGCCTGAGTGGAAAAGACTCCATATGGTTGATGCAATTAAAGAATATACTGGTGTAGACTTCTGGAAAGAGATGAGTGTAGAAGAAGCCCGCCAACTTGCTAAAGAAAATGGCGTTGAAATTACAGAACATATGCAATATGGCCATATCGTTAATGAATTCTTTGAACAAAAAGTAGAAGAAAAATTAATTCAGCCAACGTTTATTTATGGCCATCCAGTTGAAATCTCACCTCTTGCTAAGAAAAATGAAGAGGATCCAAGATTTACTGATCGTTTTGAGCTCTTTATTGTTGCTCGTGAGCATGCTAATGCCTTTACAGAATTAAATGATCCTATCGATCAGAGAGAGCGTTTTGAAGCGCAATTGAAAGAACGTGAACAAGGTAACGATGAGGCCCATATGATGGATGAAGATTTTGTCGAAGCGCTTGAGTATGGAATGCCACCAACAGGCGGATTGGGAATTGGAATTGACCGCCTGGTTATGCTATTAACAAATTCACCATCCATTCGTGATGTGTTGTTATTCCCGTTAATGCGCCTTCGTTAAGGGTTAAATGATCCTAGGCACCGATTTTTTTCGGTGCCTTTTATTATAAAAATGAGTTTGTCGAAAAAGTGATAAAAAGTATTGCGTATTTTGTATTATGGTGGTATAGTATTAAATGTTGCTGCAAGACAGCAAAAATAAATATTAAAAAGTTGTTGACATCACATTAATAACTTGTTAATATTATAAAGTCGCCTTTGAGCGATGGGGATTTTGTTCTTTGAAAACTAAACAAACAAAAACGTCAACAATAAACAATAGTGATTCAAGTAATCACTAGCCAACGTAACATTTATGAGCTAACTCATACTCTTTATCGGAGAGTTTGATCCTGGCTCAGGACGAACGCTGGCGGCGT
>JAUZQA010000339.1 GCA_030705665.1 Bacillota bacterium | reverse complement strand
TTTATACTTTGACAATTCTTCTTTAAATGCATTCATTCCGCTTAAAGTTGGATAGAATCCTATATGATTCTTCCAAGCAGCAAAATATACTAAAATTCCATTTAATGAAAAAGCCGGCATTTGGTAGCTTATTGTTTCTTCAGCTTCTGGTGCAGCTTCTTTTATAACTAATCTTAATTTTTGAAGTGTGTCCTGTACCTCAGCAGGAAACTGCATAATGTATTCGTCAATGGTCTGAAATTTCACTTTGCCTTTTTCCATAAATTTTATCCCTTCCAAATTTGAAATTATATTAAGATTTTCACCCTTTTCTTCAACAAACTCTTCTATCATTGAGACTTACTTTAGTAAATAGCGAATTATTTCATTGAGCAAAAAAGCAGCTAGTACTACAAAAGAACCCATCCATAAGTAATGCTCTTTTACAACTTCTTTGAATTTCGTTCCTCTCTTAAATCCCTTAAAAAAGGTTATAACAAAATTGAAAATGACCCATAACAGAAAAAAAATATCCATCAGAAACGCTCCAAAAGGCATAGATGCAGCATGACTATGTATGATCATTCCGTTTATTAGTGAAAAAATGATAACTATCGTAAAAAAAAGACCAATTATCTTTAACACCTCTGCAAATCCCCTTACCTGAAAATTCTTTCGAACATCCTGAAATTCGTTGATGTCGCCTAATCTCTGGCTATTTACTTGTTATTATTAATTTTCGTGTTTTGACATCATAGATCTTATAACTAATTTCAACCTTATGGTCTTTTGTAACTGTTACATCACAATAATATGGGACTAATTTTCCATATGCATCAAGTGCGGGAATATCTCTGAATGGAAACATTTCATCTGTATTAAGCATTTTAAAATCCGCTTCTGAAGAACGACCTGACGAATCTATTTCGATCACACATTTTCCACTGACAACATCATATTCCTTAAGCACAACATATTTAAGGCTAGGAAGAGTAATCGCTAAAATTAAAACACCAAGTAACAAGCTTCCAATTATTTTAGCTACATTAAATAATTGATAGTCTTTATCGCCATACATAACAATAAAGGCGATTACTGCGCCTATTACAAACAAGGCTCCAAGTATAAGCATTGAATAATAAAAGAACACTTTTTCACTTCCTATAATAATTGAATGGAAACTTAATTGAAAAACTCACAAATAGCAAAAATATTCTTTGTCGAAGATTTACATGTCCTTCTTAATCCTCATTATATTGAATTAATTACCATTGAAAATAAAAGATTATGTTCAATTATTGACATTTCTTAATCAACACTTTTATTCAGAAAAAAACGATCCTTCGTTTTGAAGAATCGATCCCCTTAGCCCTCCATGGTGCAGAGCTTCACCATTATGTTAAAAGTTTTTTCTTTTGAACATTTAAGACCGAGAAGAACATCAAGTAAATTTTTGTCATAAAAATTGTGAATATATGAACATAAATAATGAAAAGATTTGCACCTGAATTTGCTCAACCTGAAGGCAATACCGTCTATATCGTTTCCACACAAATGGAAAGAGAACCCGGTCAGTTATTGTATATACGCTGGAAAGCTCCTACGTTCCCGGATACGTCTATACACTTTCAGATTATCAGACTATTATTGATAAAAAAGGCTATGTAAATCTGGTAATAAGCTTTGGAGCCCCACGACCAACATGCGTCACCTCTGAAAATGGTTTTACCTGGGTTGACGCTAGCCAACTTCCTTTAGTCCCCCTTTTCCTTATCTATAGGAATAACCAAATTTCAGATTCCTTCCCTTATACAGCAAAGAATGTTCCCGCAAGTGAAACAGTTCCACCAGAAGTGATGGGAACATATTATCCATGCGGCAATTATGTAAATTCTAACTATTTTAATTCCTGTTGCGATGATGATTAGAAAAAAAACTAAATGATTCTTTATTGCGGGATACGATCCCTAAAGCCTACTTTTTTTGGTGGCTTTAGGGGTGAATTTTAAACGATCCTGATCTTTAGTTAACTAACTTGTCATTACATACGTTATTTTTGATCAAACAAAAACTGCCCCTGTTCATACTTTAATCACTTTTTCTTAATATTTTTTTCAATAGAATCCCTATTACAACCCCTGGGATGACACAGATCATGGGAAACCAAATTGTACCAAACATGATCCCAAATAACTTTACTCTTGCCGAATACATAAGCCCCACCGTAACAAAAATCGATGATAGAACAAATGGTAAGAAAGAGTAAGATTCTTTGGCTCCACCAGCATCCTTGTATGCATCCCACATGGCAAAGAAATAAACACAAGGATAAAACATTAGCCATTGGTAATCAGTATGGTCAATGGCTTTTTTGATTTCCCCGTTAAAACTAAAATAGATAATCTTATTAAAATGGGACTGAACATTAATAACAAATTCTAATAAAATGAAAAGCAAACCTTTTAGATACTTCCCATTCAGTAATTGACCAAAGCCGGGAAAAGCTATGCTCCATAATAATTGTTCTTTTGGATTCACATTTTTCTAACCCTCCTATAGCCTATTTTATAAAATAAGCCCTTTCTGATTAAATGCAAAAAGGACTTGGATTTGGATTATCATTGATTCTGTTCTCTAATTAATTCATCACGATCGGATGCCATTGGAGGTTGTTCCATCCAGCCATTTTTTATCAGGATATTCGCTCCATCCTCGGAATACAATTGAACCTCTGTGGATAGCCTGTTATACATGGAGACAATATCCCCTCTGGGACTTTGACTAACAGCTGTTCCGTAATACCCAATACTCATAGAAACCAAACCGGATGTAACGTACATCATGAGTTTATCAGAAAATGTATGAGTGGTACTGTTTGTTATTTCCGCATCCCATCCCATTGGTGCTGGGAGTTTACTTTCCTCTAACTTCCCTCTAAATAATCGAATGTGTTTATTCCCAATTTCTAAACCCTTTAAAAAGAATTGTTTTACATCCTTATCGGTTGCAACCTGGCTAAATCCAGTCAGTGCAGCGACTCCGAGAGCATTTCTTTGCAGATTCGAATATAAATTATCGACTTCCGAAGCAACTAAAGGTCTTTTTTCTCCAAAAACGTCTAACATAAACCATTGCTTTTTCACAAATTCTACCTTTTCTAAATTAGGCAGGCTTGGGGATCGAATAAATAAGCCTTTTGATAATAATAAATCCGTTGTACGTTTAAATAATTCCATTGTTTCCGTAAGGCAGTTCATGTAATAAGTTTTTATGTCATTTCTTACAGATGCTGCTGCAGCGGCTCCATACAAAGTAAGGCCGACCTTCGACATCTGGTTTAAAAAATTAAGTACAAAACCGTCAGAATATAACCTAGGGGCAGTTATATCAACATCCTCTTCAATGCTAAAACCATGAGGAACCACGTTTTTTTCCTCTGTTAATATAGCAGTAATTATTTTAATGTGTGATTTAGATAACTCCAGTGCATATTCAATGATAGGTTTAATTTCTTGATCCTCTGCTTTTTCTAAGAAATATGTGAGGACACATATGCTTGAACTATCATTTAAATATTGCACCCAAAGCTGACCGATCTCACCTGCAGTTAACCTTATCTGGTTCTCCTCCATAAGTAACCTCCAAAAATAAAATATTATAAATAATATCCCTATTAATTACCTCTAATATGTATTGGATGGTTAAGCTCTGAAAAAAAGAGTCCAGCAATCGCAAACGCTCAATCTAATTTGTATTTTCTTGTTCAATTAAGAGTCACTTCAACTAAAAAAATGAATGCCATTTGGCACTCATTTTTTCATTTTTAATGTTTACGATCGGTAACGGAACCCGTTATGCCTGGACCTAGTTATTGTTGGCACCCAGACACTCCTATCAGTTTATTTGATTTCAATCGAACTTTGAGTCTGTACCTTGAAGTACTCTCCTTTTCCCATTAGGATATGACCTGATTCATATGGTTTATTATCAATCGTTAAATATACTCTCCCTACTTGATAATATTGACCGATTGTGTTGGCAACGCTTTGAAGAATCATCGCTTCATATCCCGCGCCTGCAGACATCTCCTTAACAAACGCTTGATTCAAATCTATATACACATTACCATCTTTGTTTAGATATAAGCTGTTAATCACCGTATTTTTTGAAAAAACAGCACCTAATTGATTATTTACTGGTTTTTTGTATGCCTCGGCTATTGCTTTTCTAGTAACATCATTTGTATAAAAGCTTATTGGTGTCTTTTTATAATAAATTTTTCGGTCATTAATATTCGGGTAAAAAAAGTTGATGTTTTGGACCAATGGAACATTTTCCTCGATTTTAGTCAGTGTGGAGGTTATTTGGGATTGTCCAGAAACAAAAACGGATTTCACTAAACCAACATTTTTAGCATAATAATCAATAGTTTTATCTTTGGCACTCTCTGTTGTGACCTCGAGTGCCTTGTAATTTCATGTTGGTGTTGTAACCTCAACCCCTGAATTTGTAATGGATCGCGTACTTCCATCATTCAATTTCCAGGTTGTCCCTTTTTTTAATGGTTCCATCAAGAGAACTTCTATGTTATCACTCTTTTGGTTCAATAAATTTTCTCGATAATAGGCTTCCCCTCTTGTATACACTTTGGAAAGTTTACCGCTAGTTAGTTCCACTACATTTACCTTCGTGGTACCGCCATTATTCAATCTTTGTTGGACTTTTTCTCCTGAAATGTAATCATTGTATACATCATAGGAGGCAAATTCATTTCCCGTACCTTCATAGACATAATGCGTATTTTGCTTCAATGGAAAAAAGTCTTCAATTGTTCCCAAATTCGTTTTCGTTTCTGAATTTTCCTTGTTTCCGCTGCTGTTTTGCTCTTTATTCGTACCATTTTCGTTCTTGTTGGTAGTGTTTCCTATTGTGTTCTTTTCTGTATTGTTGTTTCCCGTGCTGGTTTTCTCACTATTGACCCCGCAGCCCGCAAGGCTGACAACTAGAAAAACGACGACTAAGAAGG
>JAUZQA010000338.1 GCA_030705665.1 Bacillota bacterium | reverse complement strand
TATGCTAATTTTTGGGAAATTAAGCATAAAACAGGCGGAACTCTTTTTTGCTCTTTTCATAAATTGAAAGGGAAAGGAGAGGAAGCTAAATTGATTGATCTATCACCAATTAATTTAGATGGTCATACCTTTTTGGCAGTAACTGTTTTATTACCTAAAACAACGCTTCTGGCAGTAACCAATGATAAGGGGTATATCATGTGCGGAGCGCTTGATGTTGGGTTGTTAAACGATAGATTAAAGGATCGTAAAATTATTGCGGGAAGAGCGGTTGGGGTGAAAACAATACAACAGCTGCTTGATGCGCCGATGGAATCTGTCACCCATGAGGCTGAGGCATTAGGGATCCACAAAGGTATGATCGGAAAAGAAGCATTATTAAAAATGATTTAGAAGCCTGATTATATACGGGCTTTTATTAATGTCTTTATGGCGGACCTAATTGTGCCAGTACTCATGTATAAAGAACAAGCACTGGCACGATTTTTTAAAAATATCATAAAAACTTCAATAAATAGAGACTTATGTAGGATGGAAGCGGATTATCGTAACGGTAGTATATAGGGTATATGTCTTATTTTCTTTTATTGTTAGAGGTAGGGATTTAGTATGAGGCTTGTGGAAACATCATTGTCATTAAGCGGCACCTATCTAGGGAAAGCAATTTTTAATAATAAAGGACAAACTCTTCTTAATGAAGGCGTTCAGCTAGATGCTCGCCTTTTGCAGCGATTAATCGAGATGAACATTCACTATCTTTACATTCAAGACCGCAAAACAGAGGATCTGGAGTTACACTATCCAATTTCAATGAAATTACGAAGAAAAGCAATCACATCTATTCAGAAACACTTCGATGAAATTGAATCTAATCGCCAGTTTTCCAATGTGTTAGTGCTTGAAAAAGCAGCAAAAAGCCTTATTCGAATAATTCGGGAGATCCAGGCAGAAATAAAGGATAGTCAGGACTTGCTGGCACTATTATCGGATGTTTATACATATGATAATTATATATTTACACATTCTTTAAACGTCACAATGTATTCCCTGGCTATTGGAATGAAGTTAAAGCTTAGGGAACATGAACTTGAAACTCTGGGACTTGGAGCCCTTTTACATGATGTGGGGAAAGTAAAGATTCCAGAGGAAATTCTCATGAAGCCTGAAAGGCTAACAGACGAAGAGTTTTATCAAGTAAAAAAACACACTGTAGAAGGATTTGAGCTATTAAGAAATATTCCTTCGGTTACATTGATTGCTGCCCATTGTGCCTATCAGCACCATGAAAGGCTAAATGGCTCAGGCTACCCACGTGGGATAAAAGGCAATGAAATTCATCCATTTGGGAAAATAATTGCTGTGGCTGATGTGTTTGATGCCGTTACAACCGATAGAATCTATCGTCAGGCGATGTTGCCACATGAAGGGCTGGAAATTTTATATTCGGGCTCAGGGACACTCTATGATCAAAAAACGATAGAAGTGTTTCGCCAAGCTGTCGCTGTCTACCCCATCGGTATAACGGTAGTATTAAATGATGGCAGAAAAGGGGTTGTCTGCAGACAGAATATTGGGCTGAGTGACCGCCCAATTGTTCGGGTTCTTGAGGAAAATGGAGTCGAGGTCACCCCCTATGAAATTGACCTAAAAACGATACTTGATGTCATGATTGTTGCCTGCGATACAACCTTTAAAAAAAGTTCAGCCAATTTGCGCTAGTTTCCTCCTTGCCTGCATACATATAGCTTGTAAGGGGGGATTTTTTTTGGCAAAATTCCGCACAAGGTTAACACGAAAGGGCCCTTTACCAATACGCTATGTACTGCTGCTTTCACTAGTCTTTTTTTTATTTTCAACTGCCACCGGGTTATGGATCATAAACAAGAGAATTGAACCTACACTCATGAAGTATGCTGAATCTCAAACCCGCAAAATTGCAGCGCTTGTTATAAGTAAAGCGATCAAGAAAGTAGATACAAGTGGGGTGGATGCCATTCAAATTGTTCCAAGTTCAAATGGGAAACCCCCAATCGCTAAATTAAAGCCAGATGTCATCAATCGCTTACTAGCTGAAACCACAACTGAGATCCAACATAATTTAAAAACAGCGGAAAATGGAGATTTATCATCGCTTGAGCAATTAACCGATGTAAAAATAGAAACGAATCCCTCAAAAAGTTCCAATGGAATAGAGTGGTATATCCCAATCGGGCAAGTAACCAAAAGCGCGTTATTTGGAAATATGGGGCCCAATATTCCTGTTCGTTTTTTTGCAATTGGTGATGTTCGTCCAGATGTAAAAACAAACTTTAAACCGCTGGGAATCAATAATACCTGGATTGATGTTTCAGTTCAAGTGACTGTCTCCGTTCAAATTATTCTTCCTTTTGCAACAAAAGTAACACAGCTTAAGCAAACCATTCCTGTTGGCGGTACGCTCATTCAAGGGGATGTTCCAACATACTACAATGGCGGCGGAAGTTCTGCACCATCCATCCAGCTGCCTGATAAAAAAAATTAGGGCTGCTTTTTTGTTGCAGCCCTATCTTCCTCTTGCTTTTCTTGATGCGATTCTTTCTT
Organism: Bacillota bacterium; assembly: GCA_030705665.1. Next base: position 2,426 of record JAUZQA010000338.1, on the reverse strand, counting down.
GTCTTTCCCATGCAGCTAAGTGAGCATAAGGATCAAACGACCATTCTGTCAGCCCAGTATCCTTATACATACCATAATGCAGGTGCGGCGGGAATTTACCCGATGTTCCTGGAGGCCCATAGCCTGAGCTGCCAACTCCGCCAATAATTTGTCCCGGCTCCACAACTTGCCCCACCTTCACATCCTTCGCAAAACCACTTAAGTGAGCAAAATAGTGGTAAGTATTATTAATGTCACGAATACCGATTCTCCAGCCTCCGAAACGATTCCAGCCTTTCATCTCAACAATTCCATAATTGGTGGCCCTTACAGGAACGCCATAATCGGCAAATATATCGGTTCCTTCATGTATTCTTCGACCACCCCAACCCCTGGCATCTCCCCAAGTAGATCGATAACTGTGATTGGAACGGATAGGCAATGGAAATGCATGCCCATCCAAGTCAATCCTGCCAAAATGACGGTATACTTTAGCTTTCCCGACAATGATCCCAACCGTCTTATCACGGTGATAATAATTCCATAACCCAATTTTTAAATTATCGGGGTCAACACCATATGAAAGAAGATAGTTGGCAAATGCAAATAAAACATCCTCGTCATTTTTTAAACTCGCCTTTCCGTCTCCATTGCCATCGGCACCCAATCCGTTAAAAAATTGAATCGCGGCTGGATTTTTATCAGAAGGATTCGGATTTGTCAGGCCTGCCCATTCTTGTGGCCTCATATAAATGGCAATCGTCCCATTTGCCTTTGGCAGATCCCTGCGGACTTCACGGATGCTTCTTTCGTATTGGTCAATAGCAGCTAAATAATACCAAGGGATTTGTGTAACGGTTTCAACCTTTTTGTACAGTTCCATTCTTTTCTGAAACACATTAGTTTCCTCGGCATGAGCATCAATTGTTGTAAAAAAAAGAAAAAGACATGTGCTCATTATCCAAAATGCCCGCACGGGAATCCTCCCTTTCAAAAATAATTTACAAAAATAGTTTATGAATTCTAGCCCAAAACATTATGGTCAATTAATGGTAATGTGAGGTGTTCAACTTGTCGTTCTATTTTCATTATGATAAAGTGACAAATAGAAGGCATACTTAAATATTGTTGATTTACGTTCATGATTATACACGGGGTGGAAAGATGAGCAAAAAAGAAGAGCATTTAAGAAAACCAGAATGGTTAAAAATAAAATTAAATACAAATGAGCACTATACAGGTCTAAAGAAAATGATGCGGGAAAAAGGACTTCACACGGTTTGCGAGGAAGCCAGATGCCCTAATATTCACGAATGCTGGGGGGAAAGAAGAACCGCAACTTTTATGATTCTTGGTGATGTATGCACACGGGCTTGTCGTTTTTGTGCAGTCAAAACGGGTTTGCCAACAGAGCTTGATTGGAAAGAACCAGAAAAGGTTGCAGATTCAGTTCAGCTAATGAACTTAAAGCATGTTGTTGTAACGGCAGTTTCCCGAGATGATTTGAAGGATGGCGGTGCAGCTATTTTTGCTGAAACGATTCGAGCCATACGCCGCAAAAATCCATTTACTTCAATTGAGGTTCTTCCTTCTGATATGGGTGGAGTGGAAGAGAACCTTCGAATTTTAATGGAAGCCAAACCAGATATTTTAAATCATAATATTGAAACAACACGTCGTCTGACACCAACTGTAAGAGCACGGGCACGTTATGATCGTTCCCTTGAGTTTTTACGTCGGGCCAAAGAAATGAACCCAAATATCCCGACAAAATCCAGTTTAATGATTGGACTTGGTGAAACGAAGGAAGAAATCCTTGAAGTTATGGATGATCTAAGGGCAAATCAGGTTGATATTATGACAATCGGTCAATATTTGCAGCCAACCAAAAAACACTTAAAGGTAGAAAAATACTACAGTCCTGAAGAATTTCAAGAGCTTAAAGAAATAGCTTTGTCCAAAGGTTTTAGTCACTGTGAAGCAGGGCCGCTTGTTCGTTCTTCTTACCATGCAGATGAACAGGTGAATGCTGCTGCTAACCATAAAAAACTTCTTAGTGAAAGTGCAAAGGAAGCATAAGATAGAGAGCAGAAAAGTGTTTACTTTTCTGCTCTCTTTTTACTTTTTATTCATATTTTCCCGTGATATATGATCATCTGGTGTTTCACCATTTGCATTTTCGTTCGTGTTCATTGGTGAACCTTGAGGTGACTTTTTCATTTGTGTAACTAACTGAGTGACAGAGTTACGGGCATTTTTGCTTGTTGAATCCAGATGAGAAAGATTTTCTACATCCCTCATTAAAGTTCGATTATCTGTTACATAAACATGGTAATAGCGTGGTACCACCGACATTGCTGTTTTTTTGACCTGATCAGCCGTTAGATTTCTATCCTTGGAGTCAGTGTGATAAGCGATTAATACTTCCTGGTCAGTGACGAGTGTGG
>JAUZQA010000337.1 GCA_030705665.1 Bacillota bacterium | reverse complement strand
TCTACCGCCTATCCCATTTTCGATGATCATGGAGAAATTATCCGAGTCATCAGTTATGCTATCGATCAGACAGAAATTAAAATCCTTCAAGAGCAATATGAACAATTAGAAGGAAAATTGAAAGGTTACCAAACAGAGGTGGAGGATCTTAGAGAAAAAGAAGGGGCACTCTATCGAAGTAAGGAAATGCAACAAATCGCCAAAACGATACAACGGGTGGCCAACACAGATGCCACTGTGTTGATGCTGGGAGAGTCCGGTGTCGGAAAAAGTATGTTCGCACGAAAACTTCACGCTCAAAGCCACCGCCATAAAGAACCGTTTATTGAAGTAAATTGCAGCACAATTCCTTCGAGCTTATTTGAATCAGAAATGTTCGGTTATGAATCTGGATCTTTTACAGGGGCACAAAAGAAAGGGAAACAGGGATTAATAGAACAGGCACATAATGGAACGTTGTTTTTGGATGAAATTGGAGAACTGCCTTTATCCATGCAGGCAAAATTATTAAATGTGTTACAGGAAAAAAAGTTTATGAGAATTGGCGGAAATAAAGAGCAGCATGCTGATTTTAGGCTGGTGACTGCAACTAATAAAGACTTGGAGGGAATGGTTCAAAAAGGTGAATTTCGTTTGGATCTATATTACAGATTAAATGTAATTCCATTATATATTCCCTCTTTACGAGTTCGGAAGGAAGATATTTCATTTTTGATCAATCATTTTATTGATTTAATTAATAAGAAATATAAAACTACAAAAAAGTTACACCCTTCAACATATGAAATATTGCTGGTATATAAATGGCCGGGTAATGTCCGTGAGTTAGAGAATTTAGTTGAAAGGCTCATTTTAACCACTGAAGATCCCATTATCCAGCCAAATTCCCTGCCTCCATACATTATCGGCCAGGCAACAACCAACAAAGAGGATATTTCCCGAATTGAACAATTTTTCATAGAAGAAGATCACAATCTTAAAACCGTAATGGAACATGTGGAAAAATGGATGATTTTAAAAGCCCATGAAAAATGTAAGTCCACCTATGAAATGGCAAAGTATCTTGGTATCAGTCAGCCTTCTGTCATTCGTAAACTAAAAAAATATAAAGAAAACGGCGATGGATGAAAAAGTGAGGGCCTGCCCCCTTTTACACAATATACAGCAAAAGATTTTTTGCAGTATATTAAGTCAAAAAGCGATGGGCAGACCCAAAAATATGTTTAATTTTTACTGGATAAATCGTCCGCGTTGACGCAGCAATTCACGGTTTAAGTTCGGATCCTTTTTAAATGCAGCACGACCGTGCAGCCAGAAAATATTATTAACGACAACAAGATCCCCGACAGGAAGCTTTAATTCGATTACACTATTATCATTTTCCATAGAATTGGACAGGGAATGTAAATACTTTGCCTCTTTAATTGTTTCTGGATATACGAACTGATCGATGAAACAAATACCTGGCTTGTTATTATAATTAAAGAAAGTCAGCCGTTCAACCTCTTGGCTTACATTTTTACTGTTTGGTGCCTTATAGGTGAATTTATGACTTGCTAATGGATGATTTGCATAAACATCAAGGTCTTTCCAATCATCAAGGTGCAGCAGTCTAGATTCACCTCCACGAGCATTTTGTTCTACCATTTTCATCATTAACAGCCAATCGGTTGGCTCATCTACAAACGTGCCATCCGTATGAAACGTAAACAAACGGTAAGCCTGGCGTAAATAGGAATCACTATTGTCGGTATCTTTTACACTGAATCGTGCGTAATATTTTCCGGTCATTGAATCAAAATTTGGAGTACCAATCAAATGTGAAATGGCTGTGGAAAAAATGACAAATTCATCCGTATTCTCCGTAACTCCCTGCAAGCCTAATGTAAAACCTCCTGAATCTCGATCATGAATAATGCTCCTAAGCAGTTCCCCAAACTCTTCTCCTACTTGATCCAGTAAATAAGAGGCTGCTAAATGGCGTGCATACGGCGTGTATTCTAAATGTTGAACAGAACAGTTCTCCTGCCTCACTGTAGCAAGAAAGTTGGCAATACTTTGTTCGGATAATTCGATGTGGTACAAGCGGCTTGTTTGCGGATGCACCTTTACTACATAGTTTTCTTTTACCACTTCAAACTTTGCTTTCGTCTTTTCCATAATTCTCATGTTTCTTCCTCCCCGTTTTAAATAAAATAGATAATATTTTTAACAGGAAATATAAAAAGCCAGTTGTAAAAGAATCCCTAACAGATTAGGAACTTTCTTTATACAACTGGCTTTTATTCACTTCACCGCTCTATGGAAGTAGAGTCACAGTGAATATACAGTCTTCTGTTATTTATTTTCCCATTTTCAAATATTTATAACTGTTCACGTTTTTGAAAAGGTAATTTTCTAAAGGAAACATATTATAAATAATAATATAAACAATATAACAAGTTTATTTTCTATTGTCAAATTGTTTTAAATTTTTAAAATATTTTCTTTAAAAATTAACCTCTTTCGATTGCCCATCAAACTATTTATCTACTTTTCCGATTTGATTTGCTGATAATGGATTTCGAGATCTTTTAGTGCGGCTATTAGAGCATTGGCACCCTTGCCGCGATAATACGTTTGGATGGCTGCAATTGCTTCATCTGCACCATCTTTTAAGCAAAAACCCTTGAGCAGATTTCCTATGAATTGCCGTCCGTGTTCAGTGGCTAAGGTACAGGAGGCATCAAGGATCACCCCATATTTTTTATCAACTTCCACTGTGAGCGTTAAGGTTTCAAATACATTCTTGGCTGCCATTCCTTGAGGTAAACGGGCGTGTCCGGCAATAAAAAGAGTTTTGCCATTGATCATATGAATCTACCTCTTTCATTAAAAGTAATTTAAACAATTTGTGCCTTTTCTATCAATCTTGTTTGTGCAGGAATACGTCTTACTATTTCCTTACCAATTTCAATAGAAGCAGTTGCTGCAGGCGATGGCGCATTACACACATGAATCGAGCGTTTCCCCATTACGATATGGAAATCGTCTACCATATTCCCATCATATTTCAATGCCTGGGCACGAACACCAGCAGGTGCAGGGACCAGATCATCTTCGCAAATTTCTGGAATTAATTCCTGGAGACTTTTCGTAAACGCACTTTTGCTAAAGGAGCGGATATATTCCTCCATTCCCTCTTTCATAAATTTTCCCGCAAGTTTCCAAAATCCTCCATAGCTTAAAACTTCGGCGAGATCTTTGGCATTAAAATCTGTTTTTTTGTATCCTTCCCGCTTAAAGCTTAATACTGCATTTGGACCGGCATCCACCTCACCGCTGATCATCCGGGTAAAGTGAACTCCCAAGAAAGGAAATTTAGGATTTGGTACCGGGTAGATAAGGTTCCTTACCAAATAGCGTTTTTCCGGTTTTAACTTGAAATATTCTCCACGAAACGGAACAATCTTCATATCAGTTTTGTACCCGGCCGCAGCTGCCACTCGGTCACTATGTAATCCCGCACAGTTAATGACCATGTTTGCTTTGATTGTACCACGTGAGGTTTCAATAGTAACCTGATCTTGCTCCTCTTGTATCTTTTCTACTTTTGTATTCAAGCGAATTTCGCCGCCATTTAATCTAATAATATCAGCAAACTTTTCACTAACCTGGCGATAGTTTACAATTCCTGCCATTGGGACACGTATGGCACCAAGGCCCTTGACATGCGGCTCAATTTCCGCCAATTGCCCTGGATCTATTCGAGATATATTTAGACCATTTTCCAATCCCCGAGTAAATAAATGATCAAGCAGCGGGATTTCTTCCTGCTTTGTTGCAACAATTACTTTTCCGCAAATATCATGTTCAATCCCATGCACCTGGCAGAATTCTCTCATCGATTGGCTGCCTTGTTTTGCAAAGCGTGCTTTAAAACTGCCAGGTTTATAATAAATTCCGGAATGAATAACTCCGCTATTATGACCTGTTTGGTGATTTGCAACAACAGACTCCTTTTCTAAAACTATTACTTTTGCGTTTGGAAAACGCTGATATATTGCCATTCCTGTTGATAGACCTACAATTCCTCCCCCAATGATAGCAAAATCAAACATTTACTATTCCTCCTTTATTCTTCCACATCTTTGATTTTGATTTCTTCCATATACTGAATCAGGTTATTCTTTGTACGCAAAATATGGTATTCCACTGCAGCCCGTAATTCAGCAGGATCTCCCCTTAATGCCGCTTCATATATCATCCTGTGCTCCCGCTGTGTTTCAGGGTAATAATTAACGAGCAAATTCGGTGCAATGGGTGAAATACCGAGTGTTTCCACTATCTTTTCCACCCTCGTCCATGGACAGCCGCTTCTCAATGTTTCATGAAAAGCAGAATTAAGCTGGGTATATTGGTCATTTGTTGCATCGGTTATTTTCATCCCTTCCATTCTAACGAGAATATCCTTTAGTTGTTTTTTATCCTTTTCTTTTAAAAAGGGAAGAGATTTTTCAACAGCCAACCCCTCTAATAATGCACGAGTATGGTAGATTTCTTCTATATTTTCCTTGGTAATTGGGGTAACAATTGCACCTTTGTGAGGCACCAGCTCAACCAAGCCTTCCATCTGCAGCTGTGTTAAGGCCTCTCGTATGGGCATACGGCTCACTTTCAGTCTATCCGCCCATTCCTCTTGGATAAGGCGATCCCCTTTTTTCAGATTTCCGCTCATAATCGCTTTCCTTAGATTTTTGGTTACATAACTTACTACTGTTGACTTATCCTCGCTAATATTGCTCATCTGTTATCCACCCTTTTTAATATTGGATACAATTTAAATGAATTATATAGGAATATTTTGAATTTTTCAATAAATATTATAAAAATTGTATCCAATTTAATTTAAAAAATAATTAGCTTTACATAAAAAACAGCCCCATTCAGTTAGGGCTGTTCAACTTGGTCCATATATTCTGCTGCATCCATGATCATTTTGTACATATGCCTTGTAGGGTCAAGGGGGGGCACACCAAGTTC
>JAUZQA010000336.1 GCA_030705665.1 Bacillota bacterium | reverse complement strand
TAATCAGTAAGCCATCAATCCCAGCAGCTGAAAAATTATTTCTTAGCTTTGCTAATTTTTCCATAACAGTATTCTCTCCTTTTTAAGCCAACCAAGCAAAAATAACTTGCTTTGGACAGTAATATGCCTAGAACCAATTTTCGAGTTATTTTCTGTCCACAGGTGCCCTGCCATTTTAGCAATCGTCTGGCTCCCAAAAAGAGCCCGAATTGGGCTCTTTGATAGCTTTATTTTATCATAATACATTTTTTTCGCCTAATATCGCGTTATGTTTCCATTTCTTCCTTTGCTAGCGTATGATTTTGATACTCGTAGCCAATTGAATAACCAATAAACAAACCATATACAATGTATAAGCAGATGGAGGTGATGATCGTATCCCTGCTTAACTCATTAAATGGTCCCATGCCGGGAAACAATGGATTTAAAACAATAAAAACAAGGAAGAACAAGACAACACCATAAATGATACCAATCCAAAAGCCGTTAAACCTTTTTAAAACCAGATAATATAAAAAAGATGCACCTACGGAAAAGATCCCAATAAGGACCAGTGAAAGAATAACACCAAGCCATCCTGTTTTCCAAGCTCCTACAGTCCATGATTCCAGGATGATACCAGGGCTGATTTCGATAAAATTAAATGCATAAGCAAGATAGCCCAGTCCAGACCAAAATACCCCTCCAAATAACCCAGTCCAAAAAACAAGTGCTATAATGGACATAGGTTGTGGATATTCTGATTTTTTTTCACTCTCATCAAATGCCATTGCTGCTACCTCCATTACATTATGTAAGTATGATCACTCAATAGTTCCCCCTGAATAAGTCATCAAGACACTATTTTTCTGCATTATTATGCCCGAATTTTTATTTCTTTACATATAAAATATCCTAACAAAAATAATCTGGTATTTTTATGTCATTCCTAGAGGTTTTTTCTTGTTTTTAGTAGAATAGAATTAAGTACATACAGTTGTTTTATACTGATGTGCAACTTTGATATTAGGTTGGTGTTTACTTACATGTCTGAAGCTCAAAAACCTGTTTATGGCGGCCAAGCGGTTGTCGAAGGCGTAATGTTTGGCGGAAAGCATCATTATGTTACGGCTATTCGACGAAAAGATCAGTCGATTGAATATTTTCATGTGCCTCGAAAGCCAAATCCCGCTTTTTCATTATTACGAAAAATTCCATTTGTACGTGGAATTGTCTCCATAATTGAAGCAAGCGCAAATGGTTCAAAGCATTTAAATTTTTCTACTGAACGATATGATCTAAATCCAGAAGATGTTAATACAGTAAAAGAAAAAGAACCTTCTAAGCTGTCGATGTACCTAGGAGTCGCTGCGATTGGTGTCATTTCATTTCTGTTTGGGAAATTTATCTTCACATTGGTACCTGTCTTTTTAGCGGAAATGACTAGGCCAATTTTTAAATCAGACTTTTCTCAGGTATTAATTGAAGGTTTATTTAAGCTATTACTGTTGCTATGCTACATTTATTTTGTTTCACTCACCCCGCTGATCAAAAGAGTGTTTCAATATCATGGAGCAGAACATAAAGTTATTAATACCTTCGAAGCAGGTAAAGAATTAACTGTTGAAAATGTACGAGAACATTCCCGTCTTCACTACCGTTGTGGCAGCAGCTTTATCCTTTTTACTGTTGTTGTTGGTATTTTTGTCTATATGATTGTTCCAACAACACCGCTTTGGGTAAGGGTCCTTGATCGTTTAGCGCTCATTCCTGTTGTTTTAGGAATCGCTTTTGAAGTCCTTCAGCTGACGAACAAACTAAGGGATATTCCGGTATTAAAGTACTTGGGAATGCCAGGTTTATGGCTGCAGCTTTTAACAACGAAAGAACCAAATAGTGATCAAATTGAGGTAGCAATTCTTTCCTTTAATCGATTACTAAAAATGGAAAAAGACACAGAAGCGGAAAATAACACAGAAGAAATTGTTTAAACTTTCAAATTTTGGGTTTAAAAGAAATTAAAAATGCTTATGATGCTCTTAAGGAGGTGGCTCTCTTGAAAAATCGGTCAACTATTTTGATCTTTGGTGCGATATTTATTCTTGCTTTAATCGGTGTTTCCGGCAGTTTATTTTCCAATCCATCCGGTTTTCTTCAGGGAATAGCTGTGTTTGTCGTGATCGGCGTAGTAATATATGTAATTTTACGGCTTATGGGTAAAACAAATCCTCAGAAAAAAGAGCAGCGTGCATTTGTAAAAGCAGCAAAACAATCTAAAAGACGTTTACAAAAGAAAGATTCAAAAAGCACCACACCCGGAACACTGGCAACATTAAAAAAAGTAGCCAAGAGAAAGACAAAGAAAACGGCTCATTTAACTGTTATTGATGGAAAAAAGGGGAAAAAGAAAAATCGAGCATCCTTTTAGATGCTCGATTTTTTATGCATTCTATTTCTTAATAACACCAGGAAGAAAAAAATTTTTTAGCCTGCTCTCGCCCCAACTCATATAAAGCTTGTTTCTTTTCACTTGTTAGCTGAAATTCAATCGAAAGAACTCCATCTGTTGGAATAAAAATAATGTTTTTTGCGTGCCTTTTTGAAATATACCTTGCATCATGTGCATCCTTCATCGTTTCAAATAATGCTGAAAATAATTGAACAGCATTACCAATACGATGCTTTTCGTGCTGATAAACACTTGGACTTAGTTTAATTCCCAGTACTGGTCTTACTTTTTGTCCGTCCTCTTTATCAAATAACCAAATGGGAAAATTACTGAGAACCCCCCCATCAACAAGAATATTTACTCCATGCATCGATCGCAATTTTACCGGTTCAAAAAAATAGGGAATACTGCAACTCATCCTGATCGCTTTTGCAATTGAGAATGAGCCGGGTACTATACCGTACTTTTCCAAATCATCCGGCAGTACTAGCATTTGTCCATTACTTATATCTGAGGCAATGACACGAAGGGCTTGGGGTGGCAAATCAGAAAATGTCTTGAGCCCCTTTGCTTCCAATTTTTGTTTCAACCAGTTTTCCAGTTCATTTCCTTTATATAATCCAAGTTTCCAATAGACAAAAAGCCATTTTGCGAATGGGATAAATGACTTTCTGGCATCAAGCAATTTGGTTAAATCCAATTCATCTAATAGCTGATAAATTTCTTTACTGGTGTACCCTGCAGCAACTAAGGCTGCAACAATTGAACCGGCACTAGTTCCAGCAAGTCTTACAAAGTGAAAGCCTCTTTTTTCGATTTCTTCACAGGCTCCAACAAGTGCAAAACCCTTAATTCCTCCTCCAGAAAAAACGCCGTCTATCTGCATGGCAGCCACTCCTAAAGATATATTTACTGATACATCTTTAAGCAGCCCAGCATGAAAATAGTACCGCGGACAAAGGAAAATTTTAAGTAAAGTATTGGACAACGGCGTTAGGAAAGAAAGTGTCTACATATCCGCGAATCGTTGTTTCCAAATCCTTCGCTTGTTCATCGGGGTAGATATATTTGCCGATGCCGTATCTTCCCCATTTATATTTACGCTTTTCCTCGTCCATTTCCAATTTTGTTTTTGGATACCGTTTCTCTATCACATTTTTTGCCGGCTTTGTGAATCGATGCTGAATCAGTTCAAAGGTTAGGTTAGGCAGATCAAGATCTGACAAATGTTCTTCCAGACGCTCAAACAGCTCAAGATAACCTTCTTGCCAATCCTCATGCATATAGATAGGGGCAATGATAAAACCGAGCGGATACCCTGCTTTTGCCACTTTGCGGGCAGCTTCCAGCCTTTCGTCGAACGAAGAGGTACCTGGTTCAAAGTTTTTAATGACATATCGTGAATTAACGCTAAAGCGAAAACGGGTTTTTCCGTTATGTTCGGCATCAAGCAGATGATCGACATGATGAAATTTGGTGACAAAGCGCAGTCTTCCATACTCCGTTTTTCCAAAAAACTCAATGGTCTTTTTTAAAGAATGGGTTAAATGATCAAGTCCCACAATATCAGAGGTACATGCTGCTTCAAATCGGGTGATTTCCGGTTTTCTTTCATCCATATACTTTTGAGCCTGCTCGAAAATTTCCTCCAGATTTACATATGTCCTTATGTATGGTTTGCTGCCCAGCGTTGTTTGCAGGTAACAATAGTGGCAATGTCCCATGCAGCCTGTTGCAAGCGGTATAGCGTATTCTGCGGATGGTTTGGAGGTGTCAAATTTCAATGTCCTTCTTACACCTACGACCAGAGTTGATTTTGCATTGCGGTATTGCTGAAGTTCATTTTCACCAGGAATTCCCCTAACTTGGTTATGGGAGGTAGTTTCACGTATCTCGAGTCCTAACTTTTCAAATTTCTCTTTAAGCTCACGGCCAAGTGGATATTCCAATGCTTGCGGTTCGATGTAAACTAATTGCGGCATAAAAGGATCCATCTGTACTTCCTCATTTCATAGTCACTTTTTTTGTAGTATGAACATAAAAAAAACAAAAGAGGATGGAAAGTTTTTTCCATCCTCTTTTGCCAATTATTTTTTATAGACCGCATTTTAATTGTGTGCCGCAGTTTGTACATGTGTTGCAGCCGCCAATTTCTTTTACTTTTCCTTTGCGGCAGACAGGACATGTGTTGCCCACTTCTGAACCGATGGTAACATCTGTTGACCGTAGATCGCTGATTGTATCGACTAAGACAACGTGTTGTTTTGGTTTTTCCTTAATAACTTTTACTTCTTCTTGAGTGTTTTCTTCTGCTTTAAGGGTTAGTACCTGCGAGTCGCGGGAACCATCGACATAAACTGTTCCGCCTTTTGCTCCGCCGCGATATAGGCGCTCGTATACTTTTTCAACTTGCTCAACGCTATAGCCTTTTGGTGCATTAACAGTTTTACTGATGGAGCTGTCAATCCAGCGCTGGATGACGCATTGTACATCTGCATGTGCTGCAGGTTCAAGTTCCATCGCTGTAACAAAAAAGCTTGGAAGATTGTCTTTGTCTGCTTCTGGATTCTGCTCAAGGTATTCTTGTACGATATCGGC
>JAUZQA010000335.1 GCA_030705665.1 Bacillota bacterium | reverse complement strand
TGTAAAAGCCGCGTCCTGTTTTGCAGCCGAGCCAGCCTGCTTTGACATATTTACGCAGCAAGGGGCATGGACGGTACTTGGAATCACCGAAGCCTTCATGAAGGACCTCCATGATGTACAAGCACGTATCCAGGCCGATAAAATCGGCTAACTGCAGCGGCCCCATTGGGTGATTCATCCCCAGCTTCATGACTTCATCGATGGCTTCCTTCGTCGCGACGCCTTCATAAAGGGTATAGATGGCCTCGTTAATCATCGGCATCAGGATCCTGTTTGAAACGAAGCCAGGAAAGTCATTGACTTCGACGGGAACTTTGTTCAAGGTTTTCGTCATTTCCGAGATCATTTCATAGGTTTGATCAGCCGTTGCCAGTCCGCGGATGATTTCGACTAGTTTCATCACAGGCACAGGGTTCATAAAATGCATGCCAATAACTTTATCCGGGCGTTTTGTAACTGCAGCAATTTCTGTGATCGGCAGTGAGGATGTATTGCTTGCCAAAATGGCATGGGCAGGTGCGATTTTATCCAGCTTTTCAAAAATTTTCGTTTTGATTTCCATATTTTCAACTGCTGCCTCGATGACAAGGTCAACATTCGCAGCATCGTGGATATCTGTAGAGGCTTGGATCCGTCCGATGATTTCTCCTTTTTGCTCGGAAGACAATCTTCCTTTCTCGACTTGTCTGCCAAGGTTTTTATTGATGACCCCTAACCCGCGATCGACGAATTCTTGTTTGATGTCATTTAAAAACACTTGATAACCGCTCTGTGCGCAAACTTGGGCAATCCCCGATCCCATTTGACCTGCTCCAATGACCATTACCTGTTTCACCTGCATGATTTCTCCCCCCTATAGTTAAAAAAATCTCTTTTTCTATGAAGCTACTACATGGATTTCGCCGGTATTGCTGATTATCTCGCCAAATCCACTCATTATTTCGCGAAAATCATCAGTAATTTCGCCAAACTACGCGGGTCCAATCCCCTTTTGGACTCATTGCTTCGGCACTTCAATCATGATCGCATCACCCTGGCCGCCGCCGCTGCAGATTGCAGCAATGCCAACCCCGCCACCTCGGCGTTTTAGTTCATGCATCAAGGTAATAATAATGCGGGCGCCACTTGCACCGATTGGGTGTCCAAGCGCAATCGCTCCCCCATTTACATTTAGTTTTTCCGGGTCAAGGCCGGCGATCTTAGTGCTTGCTAAAGCAACCGCCGCAAAAGCTTCGTTGATTTCAAACAAATCAATTTCATCCAGAGTTTTACCTGTTTTTTTCAACAGTTCTTCAATCACTATTCCCGGCGTTTTCGGGAAATCCTTCGCTTCCATGGCGATGGCGGCTGATCCAAGGATGATCGCCTGCGGTGTTCTTCCCTCTGTTAATGCACGCTCTTCACTCATCAGCACTAACGCCGCCGCACCGTCGTTCACCCCTGGGGCATTGCCGGCCGTAATGGTGCCATCAAAGTTAAACACTGGAGCCAGTTTCGAAAGCCGTTCAATCGAGGTGTCTGCTCGCGGTGCTTCGTCACGATCCACAACGATTGAATCCCCTTTTCGCTGCGGAACGGTGATTGGGAGGATTTCTTCAGCCAGCTTGCCGTTTTCGATTGCTGCAACAGTCCGTTTGTGGCTTCTTAATGCCCACGCATCCTGCTCCTCACGTGTAATCCCCATTTCCTTAGCGGTTGCGTTTCCATATGTGCCCATATGAACGCCGGTAAAGCTGCAGGTTAACCCATCATAAATCATTAAATCTTTCACAGATGTGTCGCCCATCCTTAAGCCCCATCTGGCTTTTGGAAGTATGTAAGGGGCATTGCTCATCGACTCCATGCCACCTGCAACGATGACCTCGTCATCGCCTAGCCTGATGATTTGGTCTGCCAATGTCACGCTGCGCATTCCCGAGGCACATACCTTGTTGATGGTTTCTGTTTTCACTTCCCACGGAAGCCCGGCATAGTTTGCTGCCTGGCGTGATGGAATCTGCCCTTGTCCCCCTTGTAAAACAGAACCAAAAATGACTTCTTGAACATGTTCTGAGTCCACCTCAGCACGTGATAAGGCCTCTTTGATCACCATTCCGCCTAATTGTGATGCAGTAAACCCGCTTAATGCACCCCCAAGTTTCCCAAAAGGTGTTCTAACCCCACTTAAAATGACTGTTTTCTTCATCATCCATCCCTCTCCTCTAGTTGTCCTTTTTGAATGTCATCGATGTGATCTGGACTTGCACTAAAGGCGCCCGAAAAATAAGCACCATGACTTTGCTCATGACTGAACGCTCACTCAAGTCCCGCTGAAAGCGCCTTCTCACTTTCTATATTTGCATAAAAAAAGCCGGAAGTCGATATTATAATATTTACAATATTCAACACATTCCGACTCCTGGCATTATTTAGTTTTTGCTATTTTACAAATTCCGACTCTAATCGCCGCATACTGCTCTTTCAAGAAGTTCTGCGACATCGTACGTCTTGACTCTTTCTTCCACTTCTTTCGCTTTTGTTCCGTCAGATAGCATCGTTAAACAATAAGGACATCCAGAGCTGATCACGGTTGGATTTACCGCGAGAGCTTGTTCCGTGCGGGCAACATTTATGCGCTGGCCTGTATCTTCCTCCATCCACATTAGGCCGCCTCCAGCCCCGCAGCACATCCCTGTTTCGCGGTTTCGTTCCATTTCTACAAGCTTGACTCCAGGAATGCTTTTTAAAATTTCCCTTGGCGGATCAAAAACATCGTTATAACGGCCCAAGTAGCAGGAATCATGGAAGGTAATGGTTTCATTGACCTCATTTTTCGGCACGAGCCGCCCATCTTTCACAAGCTGCGCTAACAGCTCGGTGTGATGGTAGACTTCCGCCGTTAAGCCAAAGTCAGGATATTCATTTTTAAAGGTGTTATAGGCATGCGGGTCAATCGTCACAATCTTTTTGACCTCACTTTTTTCTATTTCCTCAATATTTTTGACGGCCAGTTCTTGAAAAAGAAACTCGTTGCCGAGCCTGCGAGGGGTATCGCCAGAATTCTTCTCTTTGTTGCCCAAAATAGCAAATTTCACACCCGCTTCATTTAACAGTTTGGCGAAGCTGATGGCGATTTTTTGGCTGCGGTTATCATAGGAACCCATGGAACCGACCCAGAAGAGGTATTCGATCTCTTCACCAGCCTTTTTGGCTTCTTTGACGGTAGGAATATGGACTTCATTTGCTGCTTCACGCCAATTTTCCCGTTCTTTGCGGTTTAAGCCCCACGGGTTGCCTTGGCGCTCAATATTTTGAATGGCCCGCTGGGCATCTGCGTTTATTTTTCCTTCTGTTAAAACAAGATAGCGCCTTAGATCGATAATTTTTTCCACATGTTCATTCATAACTGGACACTGATCTTCACAGTTGCGGCAGGTTGTACAGGCCCAAATTTCTTCTTCGGTAATGACTTCGCCAATCAGGCTTGGATTATAGACAGCCGCTGCTGCCGCTTCCTGGGCCCCACCCGCTGCGGCGGCCAAGGCTAACTGATTGCCTTTTGTATGGGAGAATGCAAACGTTGGCACCCATGGCTGCTTTGACGTTACGGCGGCACCGTGGTTCGTCAGGTGATCCCGCAGTTTAACCATCAGGTCCATCGGCGACAGCATTTTCCCCGTCCCGGTCGCCGGGCACATATTCGTGCAGCGGCCACATTCCACGCAGGCATATAAATCGACAAGCTGCAGCCTCGTAAAGTCTTCAATTTTTCCAACTCCAAACGTACTTTGCGTTTCATCTTCAAAATTGATGGCTTTTAACTTTCCCGGTCTTTCCAAACGGTTTAAATAAACGTTGGCAGGCCCGGCAATTAAGTGGGCATGCTTGGATTGCGGTACATAAACTAAAAAGGATAATAATAAGAGCAAATGCAGCCACCAGGCAATATAAAAAATGATGATTGCCGCGGTCTTTCCAATCGCCGCATAGGCGATCAGGGATGCCACAGGTTCTGTCCATGTTGGGGCCTCCCCGTGCCAGATGAGCCCCATTCCATTGCCGACCAGAACGGACACCATTAAGCCCCCGATAAAAATCAACACAAGTCCTGATTTAAAATTCCGTTTCAAGCGGACTAGCTTTTCGATATAACGGCGGTAAAACGCTAAGATGACCGCTGCTAAAATTAAGAGTGTAACGATTTCCTGAAAAAAAGTGAAGCCTGGATAAAGCGGTCCCAGGGGCAGATGTGATCCGGGCTTGATTCCCTTCCAGATAAAATCAATCGCTCCAAATTGAACAAGGATAAAGCCGTAAAAAAACATCACATGCATGATGCCACTTTTTTTATCTTTTAACAGCTTTTTCTGGCCGAAAACATTGACCCAAATCTTTTCGAGCCGTCTCTTTACATCGTTATCAAACTCCGTTTTCCTACCCAGTTTAATGTATTCGATCCGCGTTTTTACCACGTAAACAAATAAGCTGATCCCGTAAGCGGTTACGGCCAAAAACGCAATGAAATTAACCCATAATAATCCGTTCATCGTCTCGCCTCCTCTTGATAGCTTTTAAAATTTTCAGAATAATGTTCTTATCTCTATTATAAGTTGTGTGAACATTCAGTCAAATATTTTTTCATTAATAGGACCAGCAGTTTTTGGTCATCCTAATCCATATGCTAGAGGGAGATGAGCAAATGAGGATTTTATTGGGAATCATCATCATTATTCTAATATGGATTTTTTGCGATTTTCTTCTTGGCCGAAATAAACATCTGAGGATCGCCAGAAAAGAAGAGTCTACCTTTTTGTATGGAAATTTGGACGTTCTTCCGCATGGCCCGGAATTAATGGCCGATTTTTTCAATCAGCTGAAACAGGCCAAAGCCCATATCCATGTGTTATTTTACATTGTGAAAAAAGATCAAATCAGCAACGAGTTCCTGGCTATTTTAAAAAAGAAGGCCGAAGAAGGGGTTCAAGTCCGGCTCCTGCTCGACCGTCTCGGGAGCCACAAGGTATCCGGGGATACTGTTTCAGCACTGAAGGAAGCAGGTGTCGAGTTTGCCTTCAGT
>JAUZQA010000334.1 GCA_030705665.1 Bacillota bacterium | reverse complement strand
GCCAAGCGGACGTCACGTTATTAATATCAACTATTTTAATTGTATTAATGTTGTTGATTCTGCTTTATCGCTGTCCCATTCTTGCGCTTATCCCGCTGATTGGAGTAGTTTTCGCAAATGGATTAGCAGGACCAGTTCTAGGGTTTTTAGCCAAACAAGGCATTATAACCGTTGATTCCCAGGCAACCTCGATTATGACCGTGCTTTTATTTGGTGCGGGAACAGACTATTGCTTATTTTTAGTATCAAAATATAGAGAATGTTTGCTGGAGGAGTCAGATAAATTTATCGCTCTTCAGAAGGCAATCAGGCATTCAGGCGGTGCCATTATGGTGAGCGCCATTACAGTAGTATTAAGCTTATGTACCCTATTGTTAGCACAGTTTGGGTCATTTCAGCGATTTGCGGTTCCTTTTAGCTTAGCCATTCTTATTATGGGTATTACTGCCTTAACCTTGCTTCCGGCGTTGCTTGCGATTTTTGGAAGAGTGTCTTTTTTTCCGTTTATTCCAAGAACAGAGGAAATGCTGGCAGAATTGGAGGCTAAGAAAGGAAAGAAATACCGCAGACGTGTTGCACATAGTAAATTTAGCAGGAAATTGGGGAACTTTGTGGTTGGAAAGCCATGGACAGTTATTATCCTGAGTGTTGTAATTTTGGGTGGATTAGCATTGTCTGTACCAAGAATTCAATATACACAAAACTTATTAGATTCATTTCCAAAGGATATGCCATCACGGGAAGGATTTACTTTAATGACAAAGCACTTCTCTCCTGGTGATTTGGCACCTGTTCAGGTCATTGTAAATTCCGAAGGGAAAAATCCTCAAATAAAAGAACAGGTAAGCAAGCTTTCTTTTGTTGACCATGTAGAGGACCCGGTAAAAGGGAAGAATGAAAACTATCAATCGTATAATGTTATTTTAAAAGGAAATCCATACGATACAAAATTAGTGGACTCAATCCCAGTTATATCAAAAAGGGTTTCTGACACTTTAGCTAAATCAGGCGTTGATTCCCAAAAACATTTTTGGATTGGCGGGGAAACGTCAAAACTCTATGACACACAACAAGCCACCGACCGGGATATGAAGGTAATTATTCCAGTCGTCATTGTAATTATTGCTGCACTATTACTTATGTATTTACATTCGATAGTCGCGATGGTTTATCTGATCATTACCGTTTTATTATCCTATTTGTCTGCTTTGGGAGCAGGATGGCTCTTGATTCATTACGGACTGGGGCAGCCGGCAATCTCAGCGCTGATTCCGTTATATGCCTTTGTATTCTTGGTCGCCCTGGGCGAAGATTATAATATTTTTATGATTTCAAGTATATGGAAAAACAAACGTACCCAGCCGCACCGTCAGGCAATAGCGAATGGCGTTAGTGAAACGAGCAGTGTCATTACCTCCGCTGGTCTAATTTTAGCGGGAACATTTGCTGTTTTAGCCACCTTGCCTATTCAAGTCTTGCTGCAATTTGGGCTCGTAACCGCCATTGGCGTTCTTCTTGATACATTTGTGGTCCGCCCGCTATTAGTTCCTGCCATCACAACAGTCCTTGGCCGCTATGCATTTTGGCCGGGAAAGCTGTGGAAAAAGCAGGAGGAAAAAGTAAATAAGGAAATAGGTTTATAGAATAGATAGAAGGCAGTCCTCTTTAACGAGTGGGGACTGCCTTTTTTATGGAGTCGGCAAATGGGAATCAAGCGGAGGGCTCATCAATGCCCGAGGAGGAGAAAAATCCAGGCTCAAGGGAATTGAGAAAACTCATCGACAACCAAGAAAGAGAAAAAACAACGGTCCAATGGTAATTGGAAAGACTCAGTAAAAATGGATCTTTTCAAGTCATTTGTTCGGCCTTCTGCGGGTGAAATTGTAAAAGACGATGCCGAAAGCAACCCCAAGTCCGATGCAGAGTCCAACCTTGCCAATCATTGTACCGATCACTACACCTGCGATGATTCCATAAGTGATATATTTTGAGCGTTGCTTCATACACTTACTCCTCCACTTCTGGTTCATTTAGTTTGCTTAAAATCCGGATAACTTTATGAATGGCATATTCCAAATCAATTTGGTCTTCTTCACTTATTTTCTCTAACTTTTGACAGAAAAGATGATAAAGCCCTTCCCACTTTTTCGTAATCATTTCTTTACCTTTTTCAGAAAGAATGAGGTTAAAAGCTCTATTGTCATTAGGGTCCCGTAATTTAATGATATATCCACTTTCCTCAAGTTTCTGAACGATCGGTGTCATTTGTTGTTTAGAAATATCAATCATTTTTGCAAGCTCCGAGATTGAAACGCTTTTAGCTGATTGGAAGAGCGTCTCTAAAATATGGGATTGGAGATGGGTTAAATCTGTTTGTTTAGAAAGCTTATTCGCTGCCTTATTCGATAAAGTGCTATAGATAAGCGGCAAAATCTGAACAAACCCTTGGGCTATTGCATCCTTGTTAGAATTCATATTATCACCTAAATAGTAAATGTTTATTTATTATAATAAGTGATTTTAGATGAAAAATCAATAAAGTAGTAAATAAATGTTTAGTAAAGTGACTGGTAATTATTATTTGTATAGCATAAAAACGAAGGGTTTTATCGAAAAACGATAAATATTTATTGAAAATAGATAAAACCTGAAGTAATCTAATAATGTATTAAATTTCAGGAGTTGATCAAATGGAAACTAATTTTTTTGCGAAGCTTTTGAACATGTTAGTCACTTTAATTTTAATTTTGTTGATCATTACCTTTTTTACGTTGCCCTTTTTAGTGGATCAATACATGAAAATAGAGGAAGTTCAAATAACTAATACATTTACATTGAAACTATTTCTATACATGACGGCGATTCCATTTTTTGTTCTCCTCGTTATGGTAAAAAAATTATGTAAAAACATTCTGCATAACCAGGTATTTTCGCTTAGCAGCATCACAGCTTTAAATAGGATTAGTGTTTGTGCGTTTGTGGATTTTTGTCTCTACATAATAGGGACTTTTATGATCTTGAGGAACTTATTGTCGCTAACATTAATGATTGCAGCTTTTATGATTGGTTTGGTTGGATTGATATTGGCTCAACTTATGAAGATCGCCATCGAGTTAAAAGAGGAAAATGAGTTGACAATTTGAGGTGAAAGAATGGCTATTGTGGTGAATGTGGATGTTATGCTGGCAAAGCGAAAAATGAGTGCCTCTGAACTTGCTGAAAAGGTAGGTATAACACTTCCTAATCTATCAATATTGAAGACAAATAAAGCAAAAGCGATCCGCTTTTCAACACTGGATGCAATCTGCAAAGCGCTTGATTGTCAGCCAGGTGATATCTTGGAGTACAAGGATGAGGAGTAATTCAAATCTAGAGAGCGAGGGATACCTTGATGAAAACCACAAAAAAGTTAATGTTCATTTGGTTAATTGTTATGTTTATTATTACTTTTACATGTTCACTTACTTATCTTGTAACACAACAGGTATTAAGGCTTGATGCTAATGAGCGACCGGCACAACTAGCAACAGACACAGAGATAAAACTGCAAAATGGCAGAAGCCCAATATCTATCATTAGTGGAGACACGATCGATATTTCAAAAAGTTTGGATACTTTTGTGATGATTTTTGATAAAAATCATCAGTTAGTAGCTAGTTCTGGAATGATGAATGGTAATCAACCATCCTATCCAAGGGGAGTTTTGGATAACACAGCGAAAAAAGGAGAAGTACGAGTGACGTGGCAGCCAAAAAAAGGACTACGCTTTGCCTCAGTAGCATTAAAAACGAATAATGGCTATATTGTTGCTGCCCGTTCACTTTATGAAACAGAAAATCTTATTGATAAGATAGGAAATTTGGTTTTATTGGCATGGGGAGCCTTTCTATTGTTATCAACGGGAGCAATCCTAATTATTAATGCCTTTGTTAAAAGAATACTTTAAACGGGCTGCCCGATTTCACCTTAATTTCAAATGGAATGCGGCTCATATCAGTGATGTCGGGCAAACCTTCTAATAACTACCGTTTTTATGGAAGTTCAAACAAACCAGTTGGATAAATTCTCTTTCCTTTTCAGGAATCATATATGTTTTTGGTCTTTCCTTTTCAGGAAACTGATTGAATTTTTCCCAAGATTGTTTCATGCCTTCTTTAATTTGAGGGTCATTTTGACTGTAACGCTTATTCATTTCCATTAAAAACCTTGCAAGTTCAAGAGCCTCAGGGCTATCCACCTTAAAACCTTCATTGACAAGTCTGGTCAGTTCTGTCCGAAAGGAAAGGTAATCCTTTAAATGCTGTTGATGATCTTCTTCCGTCCAGCCTCTTTCAGCTAATTTTTTTAGTGCTTCTTTTGGATAGGATTGCTGGGCAATTTCCCTCATTGTCTTTCGTTCATCTGTTGTCAGATATTTGTTAACCCATTCTGGTTTTAAATCCATTTGTGTTACTTGGATCAGATTTTTAATGGTTTCATAGTGAAAGTTTTCAGATTGAAGCGACTTTTCAATTCGCTCAATGGCACCAATGATCTGTTCTATTTGAATCCGTTTTTCTTTCAGCATTTCCTTTTGCTGGGAAAGCCTTTGTTGCAATCCTTGTTGGTTTCCTGAAAGTAATCCTTGAATTTCCTTCAAGGAAAAACCTAAAAACTTAAAAGAAAGGATTGTTTGAAGATGGATAAAATCTTCATCTGTATATAACTTATAGCCAGACCCATCATACTGAATCGGTGATAGTAACCCTTGTTTGTCATAATATCGGAGCGTTCGAACAGATACATTTGCTTTTCGGGCAAAGTCAGTAATATGATAGACATTTTGATCCAAGTTTTGTCCCCTCCTTCACAATAAAGGTTAAACAGTAACGTAACGTCACTGTCAATGGAAATAATAGCGATATCTATCTTTAGATAGATATGTTTTAGTATAAAAATCTATCTTGAGTTAGTCGATTCACAAAAGGAGATGTTTTATGATAAACAGCATAAAGTATTGCTTTATTTGGGGAGAAAAAAGGTATTAAGGTAATAACTGGGTAATACTTTAGATTAAAATTATTGTTTTGGG
>JAUZQA010000333.1 GCA_030705665.1 Bacillota bacterium | reverse complement strand
CTTTGGATGGCATTTGAAAGCTGTGCGATTTCATCGTTTCCCTTCGAAGGGATTTTCTGCTTATATTTTCCCAGAGCGATTTTATTCGTGGCATCTTTCATCACTAAAAGAGGTTTTGTTAACTTTCTTGATAAAAATCCAATTAAGCCAACCCCTAATAATACCGTTCCAATACTTGCTGCAAAAATCAACATTTTTAATACAAATACCGTGTCTCTTAATACAACAGAAGGATAAAACATATATACATATCCCTTATTCCCGTTAATGGAGGAAACAGTGGTTATATATTTATCCTTTTTCCAATTTTTATCGATCATTGAATTAATCTCTTTTTTTCCTTCTTTTAGAATACTGTGTTTCATCTCAGAATCAGGGACAACTGAAGAGCTTATGATATGCTGATTTTGATCCGTTAGTAAAACACGTGTAGTTCCGCCTTTTTCCATGGATATGACATGATCAATCATTTCCTTGCTATAATCACCCTCTAAAGCTTTTGCATGGTTGCTTCCTCTAATCGCTAAATCATTTGTGACAAAGTCAACGAACATATTCGTGAATACCCCATATAATATGAGGCCTAAAATGAAAAATAAAGTTAAAAAAACACCACTAAATAAAAGGCCAAGCTTGAAGGAAATACTATTTAAGAACGTACTTCTTTTCATCATGCAGCTCCTTAAATACCATTGTTAATCCTTTTTCATTGTAACAATTAATTATGAAGAAAATATGCAGTTATGTTTCGGTAAATTTCTTTTTTACAAAAATGCAGGTTCGAATAATTGACAGCGTTATCAAAGTATTCTATTATACCCTTATGGGTATTAAAAGGATGAGGAGGTATTTAAAATGAATGATATTACTGTTTATTCAACCAATACTTGACCTTACTGCACAATGATGAAACAATTCCTTGAGGCTCAAGGATTAACCTTTAAAGAAGTTAATGTACAGTTAGATCCTATCGCTGCCCAAAAGCTCGTTCAGGAAACCGGACAGATGGGCGTACCACAAACAAAAGTAAATGGCCACTGGATTCTTGGCTTTGACCCTGAGACACTGATGGAATATGTAAAGAAATAGTTTTTGTAAAAAGAGGCCTGCAGATACAGTCTAGATATTCTAGACAAGTCTGCAGGCCATTTTTTGTGTATCTCTTTTTATTTACGCGCCCATAATACAACGGGAATCATAAGGAGTGAAAGGTATTTCCAAAAAAGCAAATCCATATCAATGACATAATCAATGCGTTTAAAGTAGAGACTAAAGAAAAGACGAAGGGATTTAATTATCCCCTGTTATATTCGTCTTGACAATGGAACGTCTTTAAATATTGATGAGGTGAAGAAGTAATGAAAACAATCTTTGGTTTAATTGCTTTCAGTGTAACTTCGTTATGGCTACTGGTCTGGATTTTGGTTTTAGGTTTCCAAACTCAATCACTGGTTGATGTGTTCACGCTAAACGGCACCTTCTTCCGTTGATACTCATGCTGCCATTTCTAGTCATGACATTCAACTTCACATAATACTTAAAGATACTACATTAAAAAGGGTATATTAACCCTCGAGGTAAAATAGGTGGTCCCTTTGGCGAGGGTGCTGAAAAAGCACCCTAAATTAGGTTATGTTCAGTAGCTGTTGAATTCCACTAGTGAAGTAAGGATCGTTTAATCCATTTTGTATTAACGACCTTATTATGGCTTCTCCCCTACAAATTGAATCACATGGGCCAGACCATTATGCAATTCACCTTCATGGCGGACAACTTCTCCCATGAAAAAATGTACTATACGCCAATCTGCAAATATTTGCAAAAACTCTTCAGGTGTATATAAAAATTCCAGATCCTTTGGTCCTCCGCTATTATAAGGAATTTGATAACGTGAATACACTTCCGCAATGAAATATCCTCCTGGCTTTACAGCTTCTTTTACTCCTTGAAGTGTTTTTTGGCGCAATTCCTTTGGAAAATGCCCAAAAATACAAACTATTTCATCCCACTTATTTTTTTCCCACAATGCCTCATTTAAATCAACAAGTTTTGTTTGAACATCTACATTTCTTTCTTCAGCGAGCTTTTTTGTCTTTTCCAAACCGGAATCAGCATAATCCCATGCAGTTACATTCATTCCTTGTTCGGCTAAAAAAACAGCATTTCGCCCCTCCCCTTCGGCAATAGTTAATACATCACCTGACACTTTAAGTTTCCTCTGCATCCCGGACAAAAACAAATTTGGATCTTTTCCATAAACATAATACTCAACTTGAAAACGTGAATTCCATGGATTCATAATCGGCTACTCCCCTTTTCGACGTATGATAGAAATAGAAATCGGTAAAAGACTTGTTAACTACTTGCAGCAATTTATAATTTCAGAACTAATTTGCAATCAATCGTACTACTTAATAATAGATAAAAAAATAGGAAGTTATACATAGAAAAAAAGAGATGCACACACATCTCTTTTGGATATTAACAACCACTATCATTTCCCAACAGAACTAAACTTTCCCTGAGTTTATCATAATCAAGTGTTAAGTCCTTTGTATATTCCTCAAGATCTGGATCTAACGAAACTTGAATTTCGTTAATAACTACCACTTTATCTTCTGATTCCAGCTCATCCAGAGCCAGTCCAATATTTGGTCCTCCTCAGCCAAAACCGGCAAAATAAACATGGATTCCACTTTTATTATTTTCTTTAAACACTTGATGTAAAACATCACGTGCTTCATCGGTGATCTTCATTCTGCCCCTCCTCGTTTTTATGCCTTTGTAAGCAATTAATTTCTTAACTCCAAGGGCTCATGGGCTCATACAGCCTTTGATATTCCCCAATATTCACCTTCAAAAAGTATGACCCGAAAAGCAAGCCACACTTTTTGAAGTTATTTAAAGAGATTAATCAATTCTTCAAATGTGTTTGTTTTAGTTTATATTGCTGCCATACACAGAAGAATACGTTTTCCAGCCGCCATCAACATTTTTTACATGATATCCATTATTTTTTAGAATTCGGCTGGCTAAATATCCTCGGAGCCCAACCTGGCAGCTTACATAAATGGTTTGATCCTTTGGAAGTTCATCCAATTGATTTCTTAGCTGATTAAGGGAAATATTGATTGAACCTTCGATAAAACCGGACTCACGTTCCTTTGCTTCACGAACATCAATTAATAATCCACCTTCGGCAACAATTTGATCAACTTCGTGCCATTGAACATGTTCCAATTCGCCTTCCATAATGTTTGTTGCCACATACCCTGCCATGTTGACAGGATCTTTCGCTGATGAATATGGCGGTGCATAGGACAATTCTAGATTTGTTAAATCTTCTATTGTTAACCCGCCTTTAATAGCTGTGGCGATTACATCTATGCGCTTATCCACACCGTCTGAACCAACAGCCTGTGCACCGAAAATTTTTCCCGTTTCTTTGTCAAAAATTAATTTCAATGCAATAGGTGCAGCCCCAGGATAGTAACCAGCATGTGAGCTTGGATGAATATGAACAACTTCATTTTTCACACCTAAGCGTTTTAATGTTTTTTCATTATTCCCTGTTGCTGCAACTGTTAAGTTAAATACTTTTGCGATTGAAGTACCCATTGTTCCTTGGTACTTTTCTTTTTTACCCATTATATTATTTGCAGCAATCCGCCCTTGACGGTTAGCAGGTCCAGCAAGCGGGATCATAGCTTTTGTGCCGCTAATATAATCAACAACCTCAACTGCATCACCGACAGCAAAAATATCCTCATTCGATGTTTGCAGGTATTCATTGACAATAATTCCGCCGCGTTCACCCAATTCAAGACCTGCTGTCTTCGCTAATTCATTTTCAGGTCTAACTCCGATAGAAAGGATCGTCATGTCTGTTTCTATTTCCGCTCCATCAGAAAGGATTATCTTTTTGCCTTGATCTGCAAATGATTGAACTCCATTTTCTAATAGTAACTTCACACCTTTTTCTTTTAAATGCTTGTGTAAAATACTTGCCATTTCGTAGTCAATAGGAGCCATAATTTGATTTGCCATTTCAATAATAGTAACTTCGATTCCACGTTCCGCTAAGTTTTCAGCCATTTCAATCCCAATAAAACCGCCGCCAATTATCACTGCCTTTTCAGGACTTTTCGTATCCACATAGCTTTTAATTTTATCTGTATCCGGAATATTTCTTAAAGTAAATAACGACTGGCTTTCATTTAATCCTGGAATCGGCGGTACAATCGGCCTTGCGCCTGGGGATAATAATAACTTGTCATATGATTCTTCGTAGACTTCCTCAGTTTGTAAATTCTTGATCGAAACAGTTTTGTTTTCAGGACCTATACTCATTACTTCACTTAAATTCCGAATATCAAGATTGAATCTTTCTGACATTCCATTAACAGTTTGTACTAATAATTTACTTCTGTCCTTGATTGTTTCGCCGATATAGTAAGGCAGTCCGCAATTGGCAAAGGAGATATTTTCCCCACGTTCAACAAGAATAATTTCTACATCTTCACTAATTCTTCTTAATCTTGCTGCTGCTGTCGCCCCGCCTGCAACTCCGCCAACAATAATAACCTTTTGTGTCATGTTTTTCCCTCCAATATAAAATTTATATGTGAATCTAGAAATGTTTTTATTAATTGTCATCAAGATATACCCATATAGGTTTAATACCTATATGGGTATTATAGAATATTAAAAAAAAATGTAAAGCTCTTTGTATGAGATTCACATTTTTTTCACAATTAAGAGATTGTAGAAGCAGTAAAACCCATGGGGTATTACTGCCCTTTTTTCGAAAATATAAAATATCTACTGAACGTGCTCATGCTTTTGCCCATCATATTCTTCAATAAGCGAACAATAATGCCAAAGGATATTAGCGAAAATTCTTTCCCATTTTTGCATTAAGGCATACTTTCTGCCCTCCACACCCATTTGCAGTCGTTTACTATCATGTATCAGAATATGCTCAATTGAATGGGAAAACTGTTCGATGTTACCAGGGCTACATAGTTCTCCTGTAACTCCCGGTTTAATTATATTCTTAACTCCTCCTGCGTTT
>JAUZQA010000332.1 GCA_030705665.1 Bacillota bacterium | reverse complement strand
CGGAACACATGAATCTGGCTTTAAAACAGCTTTAACGCGGGTTATCAATGACTATGCACGGAAAAATGGCCTTATTAAAGAAAATGATGCCAATCTTTCCGGTGAAGATGTCCGTGAAGGAATAACCGCTATTATTTCTGTTAAGCATCCGGATCCGCAGTTTGAAGGACAAACAAAGACAAAGTTAGGTAATTCTGAAGTTAGAACGATAACAGACTCTGTTTTCTCTAGTCATTTAGAAAAATTCTTATTAGAAAACCCTGTTGTAGGCAGAAAAATTGTTGAAAAAGGATTAATGGCTTCACGTGCACGTCTTGCTGCCAAAAAGGCCAGAGAGTTAACAAGAAGAAAAAGCGCTCTTGAGGTATCAAGTTTACCTGGAAAATTAGCAGACTGTTCTTCAAAAGATCCTTCTGAAAGTGAGATTTATATTGTTGAGGGTGACTCGGCCGGAGGATCTGCAAAGCAGGGACGCGATCGTCACTTCCAGGCCATTTTACCTTTAAGAGGAAAAATCCTGAATGTCGAAAAAGCACGCTTAGATAGAATCCTTTCCAACAACGAAGTTAGGGCGATGATAACAGCAATTGGAACTGGAATCGGAGAAGATTTCGATATCGCGAAAGCACGTTATCATAAAGTCGTGATTATGACAGATGCCGATGTTGACGGTGCCCATATCCGAACACTTCTGTTAACGTTTTTCTACCGCTATATGCGGAAAATTTTAGAGGCAGGATATGTTTATATTGCTCAGCCGCCTCTTTATAAGGTTCAACAAGGAAAACGAATTGAATACGCCTATAATGACAAAGAACTCGACCGAATTTTCCAAGAGTTGCCCAATTCTCCAAAACCCAATATTCAGCGTTATAAAGGTTTAGGTGAAATGAATCCGGAACAATTATGGGAGACAACGATGGATCCTTCGACTCGAACCATGCTCCAAGTTAATCTTGAGGATGCGATTGAAGCAGATGAGACCTTTGAAATGTTAATGGGTGATAAGGTAGAGCCTCGTCGGATTTTTATCGAAGAAAATGCAAAATACGTAAAAAATCTAGATATATAAGTAAGGTACCAGGCGCTTAACCGCTGTACTGTCCGCCGCAAGGCAGACCATAACACAGCTTTAAGCATCAAATTTAGACAGTTCGAAAAAACGGGTAGAGGGTTGACCGCTATCCCCTTTTTTCTTTTTAACAAGATCAATTAATGATGAATCCAGGCTTACCTGAAACCCTATAGGAGGTAATAAATATGGCTGAAACACCAGAATCTCATGTGAAAGAGATTAATATTAGTCACGAAATGAAATCTTCATTTCTTGATTATGCGATGAGTGTTATCGTTTCCCGTGCCCTGCCAGATGTACGGGATGGATTAAAACCAGTTCACCGTCGTATTCTTTATGCTATGCATGATCTTGGAATTCATGCGGACAAACCATATAAAAAATCAGCTCGTATTGTTGGTGATGTAATCGGTAAATATCACCCCCACGGTGACTCGGCTGTCTATGAAACGATGGTCCGAATGGCCCAGGATTTCAACTATCGTTATATGCTTGTAGATGGCCATGGCAACTTTGGTTCCGTTGATGGCGATTCCGCCGCCGCAATGCGATACACAGAATCAAGAATGTCAAAAATCTCAATGGAACTCCTAAGAGATATTAACAAAGATACAATTGATTACCAAGATAACTATGATGGTGAAGAAAGAGAACCAGTGGTTTTACCAGCAAGGTTTCCTAACCTATTAGTCAACGGGACAACAGGAATTGCTGTTGGAATGGCAACAAATATTCCGCCGCACCAGCTTGGTGAAGTCATTGATGGTGTACTTGCGGTCAGTCATGATCCGGATATTACTGTTCAAGAATTGATGGAAATCATTCCAGGACCCGATTTTCCGACAGGTGGGCTAATCCTTGGACGGAGCGGAATTCGTAAGGCATACGAAACAGGAAGAGGATCCATAACACTTCGAGCTAAAGTTGAAATTGAACAAAAGGCAAATGGGAAAGAAACAATTCTTGTTCATGAGATTCCATACCAAGTAAATAAGGCAAAATTAATTGAAAAAATTGCTGAATTGGCTCGTGATAAGAAAATTGAAGGGATCTCAGACCTTCGGGATGAATCAGACCGTAGAGGGATGCGCATTGTCATTGAGGTCCGTAAGGATGCAAACGCCAGTGTTATCTTAAATAACCTTTATAAGCAAACAGCCTTACAAACAAGCTTTGGTATCAATACCTTAGCCCTTGTAGATGGACACCCGCGGGTATTGAATCTAAAGCAATGTTTAACCTATTACCTTGAACATCAACAAGTCATTATACGCAGACGTACTGAATTTGAACTGCGCAAAGCCGAAGCGCGTGCCCATATTTTAGAAGGATTGCGTGTTGCCCTTGACCATCTGGATGAAGTTATTACGTTAATCCGTAATTCACAAACAACAGATATTGCCCGGGAAGGTTTAATGACTAACTTCAATCTTAGCGAAAAACAAGCCCAGGCAATTTTGGACATGCGTTTGCAGCGTTTAACAGGTTTGGAAAGAGAAAAGATTGAAGACGAATATCAGAGTTTAGTCAAGCTGATTGGTGAATTAAAGGCAATCTTAGCGGATGAGGAAAAGGTTTTAGAAATTATTCGTGAGGAATTGACTGAAATCAAAGAGCGTTTTAACGATAAACGCAGAACTGAAATAATCACAAGTGGAATTGAAAATATTGAAGATGAAGACTTGATTCCAGTGGAAAATATTGTCATCACCCTTACTCATAATGGCTATATTAAACGTTTGCCTGTTTCGACTTACCGTGCTCAAAGACGTGGAGGACGCGGAATTCAAGGGATGGGTACAAATGATGATGACTTTGTTGAACATTTAATTACTACTTCGACTCATGACACCATCTTATTTTTCACAAATAAAGGAAAAGTATACCGTTCGAAAGGTTATGAAATACCTGAATACAGCCGAACAGCTAAAGGAATTCCAATCATTAACCTGCTGGAAGTCGATAAAGGTGAATGGGTTAATGCGATCATTCCTGTTGCGGAATTTGTTGATGATTGGTTCTTATTTTTTACAACCAAACAAGGAATTTCAAAGCGTTCACCGCTTACTTCATTTGCCAACATTCGGAATAGCGGTTTGATCGCAGTTAATCTCCGTGAGGACGATGAACTTATTTCTGTCCGGTTAACGGACGGCAGTAAAGAAATTATCATTGGAACGAAAAAAGGTATGCTAATCCGCTTCCCTGAAACAGATGTACGTTCAATGGGTAGAACAGCCACTGGTGTTAAAGGAATTACTCTGGTTGAAGATGATGAAGTGGTGGGCATGGAAGTCCTAGAAGAAAATACAGATATACTCATTGTTACAAGCAATGGATATGGTAAGCGTACCCCAGCTTTGGAATATCGTGTTCAAGGCAGAGGAGGAAAAGGAATTAGAACCTGCCATATTACTGAAAAAAATGGTAACTTAGTTTCCATGAAGGCTGTAACCGGTGAAGAGGATTTAATGCTCATTACTACAGGCGGTGTTTTAATTCGTATGGCAGTTGATGGAATCTCTTCAATGGGAAGAAATACAATTGGTGTTAAACTAATTACCATCAAAGAAAATGATGAATTTGTCGCAACCGTTGCAAAGGTAGAAAAAGAAGAAGAAGTAGAAGAAGAAGAAGTGGAAAGTGAAGAGGCAATCCAAGAAGAAAATGATACTCAATCGAGTGGTGAAGGTCAAGAAGAAGAATAAAAGTAAAAACTTTTTAAGAGGAACACAGCAGTGTTCCTCTTTTTTTGGTAAAATAGACCTAGGAAGATGGAATGATTTTCTATTCCCTTATAAAATCATGGCTGTGTTAAAGGAAATCAACATCCCAATTTAACACAGCCAAAATCAAAAAGGCTGAGGTGAGTATTCTTTGCGTGTAAAGCTCAGTGAAATGAAAGATGGATGTATTCTTGCTTCCGATGTATATAGCAGAACCAACCTGCCTATTATTCCTAAAAAAACAGTCATTAATAATATGCATATCAGTGTTTTAGAAGCATTTAACATAGGAGAAGTTGAGATTGAAAGAGTACTTGTTGATGGAGTACCCTTTCAGGCGAATGAGATCGAAACAGATGAAATTGATACAAATGCAATTGTTGATAGATTAGGGTTTGTAGGCTTATTTTTGAAATCAGTCACTAAATTTAAAAAGGAATTTCAATCCTGGCAATCGGGCCTGCCGATTGATATCACAAAAATACGAGTTATATTATTGCCACTTCTTGAAAAATTAGAAACCTATCCGCATGAGGTCTTTAATTTGCACCGATATTCTACAAAAGATACATATATCTATCAGCATCCAATTGCTGTAGGTTTAATAAGCGGTTTTATTGGAAGAAAAATGCATCTGGAAAAAGGCGATTGGCTGCAGATTGCTCTTGCAGGCTGTTTAGCTGATTGCGGCATGGCAAAGATAAACCCAGCCATCTTATTTAAAAAGGCGCCATTAACCTTGCAGGAGTACCTTGAAGTTAAAAAGCATCCCATTTATAGCTATAAGATGGTTCGTAATATATCGGTCTTAAGGAAAGCTGTAAAAATTGCAATCCTTGAACACCATGAAAGGCTGGATGGAAGCGGGTATCCGTTTGGCGAGAAGGAAAAAATACCACAATTTGCGAGGATAATCGGGATTGCTGACATATTCCATGCTATGACATCGGAAAGACTTTACAGGAATAGGCAATCTCCTTATAAGGTGTTGGAAATGATTCTAGAGGAGAACTTTGGAAAGTTTGATATTAGCATATTAAAGGTTCTAACATTAGCGATTATTGATTTTTCAACTGGTGACAGGGTGAGACTCTCTAATGGTAAAGTTGCGGAGGTTTTATTTGTAGATGAAAAAACGCCTGCTCGTCCTTTGATCAAATTACAGGATACTGGAGAAATCCTGCAGCTTTCGCAAAATAGGCAGGTATTTATCGAAAGTGTGGTTTCTAAATCATAAATTTTTTAGGTGAAATGTGAACCTTTTGTAAAAAAATGTTGAAAT
>JAUZQA010000331.1 GCA_030705665.1 Bacillota bacterium | reverse complement strand
GTTTAAATTCTATACAAACATTGGACTTACCCGCCAGTTAAGTATAAATCTTCACATTTTTAGTATATTTTTAACTTCAATATCATTAAAAATGTTCGTCAATAATCTGGTTCCCTTTCATGCAAAAAGGACGCTATCCTATTCCGGAAATGCGCCCAATTGTGGAAGATCACGGCTTAATCATTATTCAGCATAATTACTCGTTTAGTGTATTCCTTCACAATCTTCTCTATATCCAAATTTACTTGTTCTATTTACTCAATAAAGAAAACACAAGATAAATTGATGCCCCCCACATTACTAAGGCTGATATTTTATTTAAACTCAACAAAAATTTTCCGGATTTATCAAGTTTCCCACTTACTCTTCCAATCAGTGAAAGTCCTAAAAACCAAATCCATGAAACCAAAATACACGCAACAGCAAATAGTACCTTTTCTTGCCCCTGGTATCTTAATGAACTTGTTCCAATTACACCTACAGTATCCATGATAGCATGAGGGTTAAGTAATGAAACTGATGCTGAAAACAAAACTAGTTTTTTCATAGAAAAATTTTCGGCAATTTCCTTTCTTTCATTACTTGGTTTACTATTCCATGTGGACCATCCCATATAGATTAAAAAAATACACCCTCCACCAATTAAAATAGCTTTAATCCAAACTGAACCTAGAATGAGCAATGAAACACCCAAAACAGCTACCAAGATTAAAAGAGTATCACACAAAGCAGCTGTTATTATGACTGGTAATACTTTAATAAAACGCGGTTGTAATGCCCCTTGATTAAAAACAAAAACATTTTGTACTCCAAGAGGCAGAATTAGTCCTAATGCAAGAATAAATCCATGAATAAATGCTTCTAACATCCAAAGTTCGCCCTTTCTTTGATATGATTCAACTGTCTTATTTTATTTTAAAATTGTATCTCTGTCTCCAACCAATTGGATGGAATCTAAACCAACCAAGTAATATAATAATTTACAAAAAAGGAACGAATTTGATGTTTACAATCGATTGGAAACCAAATAAGTCTTCGCCAGTTCCATTACATAAACAAATAACCGATTTTATTAAAGAAAAAATATTCAATGGAGAATGGACTATAGGATATAAGCTACCTCCCCAACGTATTTTAGCAGAAGCTTTGGGGGTAAATAGAAGTACAGTTGTTACTGCTTACGAAGAATTAATTGCCGAAGGACTTATTGAAGGAAAAAGTGGTATCGGAACAAGAGTGATAAATAATACATGGAATCTTTTAGCTTCAACTCCTCCTCCAGATTGGAGTTCATATGTAAATTTCGGAATTCACAAGCCCAACTTGCCAACAATTCAAGAAATAAATCAAGCCGAATTTATTCCTAACATCA
The DNA here is from genome assembly GCA_030705665.1 of Bacillota bacterium. Next base: position 3,728 of record JAUZQA010000331.1, on the reverse strand, counting down.
TCCGTTTGGGAACAGGAGAATTATCACCAAATCTTATTCCTAGCACTTCAATGAAAAAAGTTTTCAATAAATTGTCTACTAGAGAAATTTCTTATGGCTATGGAGAACCAAAGGGTTTGATGCCATTAAGAGAACAATTATCCAATTATTTAAAGACAATTGGGATTTCTTCTTCTCCTTCTTCCATTTTAATCGTATCAGGTGCATTACAAGCCCTACAGCTTATTAGTGTTGGTTTATTGCATAGGAGTTCTACCGTATTAACAGAAAAGCCATCGTATCTAAATTCTTTAAATGTCTTTCAGTCGGTAGGTATGCGTTTAATTGGCATTCCTATGGATAAAGAAGGAATTCAGGCAAATCACATTTCTAAATATAAAAAACAACATAGTGCTGCTTTACTTTATACCATTCCTTCCTTTCATAACCCTACTGGAACTTTAATGACCGTTGAAAGACGCAATCAGTTATTAAATATTTGTCAGCGAGAGCAATTACCTTTAATTGAGGATGATGTGTATAGAGAATTATGGTTCGAGGAAAATCCGCCAAAACCAATTAAGGCATTAGACAAAAATGGACTTGTACTTTATTTGGGAAGTTTGTCTAAAACGTTAAGTCCTGGTCTCCGTATCGGTTGGATAGTTGGTCCAGAACCAGTTGTTGAGCACTTGGCAGATATTAAAATGCAAACTGATTATGGGTCTAGTTCTATATCTCAGTGGGCAGCAGTAGAGTGGTTTTCCAGTGGACTTTACTATAAACATCTTAATGAAGTCAGAAAACAACTGAAAAATCGAAGAGATTTTACTTTAAATACTTTAAACAAGTATTTTTCTGATATTGCATTGTGGGAAAAACCAACTGGAGGATTTTATATTTGGTTGCGCTTGTTACCATCACTCTCTATTAGAAAATTATTTGAAATGGCACTTACAGAAGGAATACTACTGAATCCAGGAAATGTTTATGATAATCAATCTGAACAATATCTACGAATTTCCTATTCTTTTGCTCCTCTTCCAAATATAGAGGATGGTCTTAGACGCTTATCAAAAATTGTAAAAATAATAGCCAAATAAGGGCTTCATTTGAAGCCCTTTATGCTCAATTTCTTGTTCCACAAAATGGCCCTTTAATGGAGGAATATGTCTTGCGCTTCAACACCACAAGAATAAAAAATGAATAATGTAGTGCGTTTTATATGTTTCTAACATTATTACGCTGTTATTTTCAGTTGCTTAAGAAATAGCATTAATGGTTTTTGTTTCAGGGCTTGCTCGTAAGCATAGAAAACGATTTGTGGCCGGGATTGCAATGTCCCATCCAGTTCTCCCGGACGCTCGGTAAAGCTGTTTTCAAGAATGATACCCCCTGGTGAAACCTCCTTGTTTAAGATATAAATTCTGATATTATAAAGAAAAGCTGACCACAAAAGTACCTATTGGGTCAGCCTCATTTAATTTTTATCCATCGATTTAATTTTGTTTATAAATACGGTAAATTCCTGTTTTGAAAGATACTTTAAAAAAATCATCAAGTTTGTCCTTCCAGGAAAGTTCAATCTCCGCCGGATTAAATTTTACTTTCCCATATTTAACCTTTATCCATTTATTAGTGTCAGTGTCTTGAAAATATCCAGTTATTGTGGTTGACAGAGGATGAAACAGCTTTTTAGAATAGATGGTCCCATAATATATATAACTTTCCCCGTATTGATCATGGATCCAATCATCATGAGGGTTTAGCAGCCATAGCACTCCTTCTTTGGTATTTCCAACCAGTTTTGCCTTTTTCTCAAAGGTATATTGCATTAGAAATATCTCCTTTGCATTTTATTGCAAAATCTATTAATGCCTCAATCCTCTTAAACTGGCTGAAGGGCTTCATTTAAAATAGGGATTGCATCAACAACATGCCGTTGAATAGCCAGTTCTTCTGGAGAAAATCCCAATGCAAGTCCAATAATCTGTGGTAAATGTAAAATAGGCATCGTGATATCCTCTTTAAAACCTTTTTGAGCATCTGGCTGATAAGCATCAAGCTGCATTTGACATAATGGACAAGGTGTGACGACACAATCGGCACCCGAGCTTTTAGGTGATAAACAGTTCTTGCCTGTTAGGCCCATTACTTCTTTTTCAGCTGGAAAGACAGCATGGAAACCACAGCAAGCCAGTCTTTGGTCAAAATCCACACTTTCAGCGCCTAACACATCCATTACCATCTCCATTGATTGTGGATTCATCGGATTTTCAAATCCCATAATATCAGGCGGCATTAGAATATGACATCCATAAAAATTCGCCACTTTAAGGCCTGTTAATGGCCTTTTTACTTTTTTCTTTAAATTTTCTAATCCATAATCCTGAATTAAAGCCCATAAAAAGTGAGTGATTTCAGTTGTACCTTTATACTCAAGACCCGCATTATTTAAACCTATATTTACTTTTTCTCTTAATTTATCTCTGTTATCCAGTTTAAACTTTGCAGTACGAAGCATTAATGTACAGGTATTGCATACCGTTAATATTTTTGTAACGTTTAGCTTTTCTCCTAATGCAATGTTGCGGGCATTAATTGAAGTCGCTAATAACTCATCTACGTCTTGAATGTGGCTCGCCCCGCAGCATGTCCAACCATTAATTTCAATTAGTTCGATTCCTAAAGCTGATGCTACTTTTTGGGTGGAGATCATCAGTTCTTCTGCCGCTGATTCTAACGTACAACCCGGAAAAAATGCATATCTTAAAGTCATGATTCGCTTACCTCCTTGGCAAACTTGTATATTTCTCTTACTCCCTTAATTCCTTCAACAGATTTTGGTATTTGAAGCGGATTGATTTTTCCTTTTTTGATCATTCTTAATGCAAATGGAATTTTCGTCATCGCTGTATTGATTAACCCATCAGTTTTAACCGGGAGCATCATTTCGTTTAAACGTCCTTTGTTTCTTACATCATCATGGAAAGCAAAAGCATGTTTTGCACCTTGATTTTTTACTTCACCCATTTTAATGGATTCCTGTCTAAGGTATGAAATCTGTTCTGTCAATGGAATTCCCTTCGGACATTTAGTTACACATTGCATACAATGCAGACATTTCCACAATTCATTTTCATATACAGGGCGAATATGTTCTTCTGGAGCGGCATCCCTTGAGTCAATAGCGAACCGGTAAGCACGATTTAAAATAAACGGATCTAAATATGTTCCATCATTTACAGCCAACTGATTGCACTCCGATGCGCAAACGCCGCATAAGATACAGTCTGTAGGAGCTGCAATTTTGTGGTAATCCTCTTCGTCCTGTAAGAATCCTGATTCCACATTGCCTTCATTAGATGGAATTAACCATGGCTTAACTTGCTCCATTTTTTCCATTTTGGGTTCCCAGGCGATAGACAGGTCTTTAATAACATCAAAGTTTTTTAATGGTTCAAAGGTTAAATGATTGGTATTAAAAATATCTAAGACTTCATCCAATGATGTTTTACAGGTTAGAAACGCATTTCCGTTGATTCTAATCGCACAGCTTCCACATATCGCATGCCGGCATGCTGAAGTAAAGGTTAAAGTTGGATCCAGTTGTTCACGAATCGTATTTAGTACCCATAGGATCGTTTTTCCTTTTTCGTATGGAAGAGAGTAGCTTTGTTCCCATTCATTTGTTCCATCAAATCTTTTAATCTTAAAATATAGTGTTGTATACATCAGTATTTTCGCTC
>JAUZQA010000330.1 GCA_030705665.1 Bacillota bacterium | reverse complement strand
TTGACTACTATCGCCATGGCGGTATTCTTCAAATGGTTTTACGCGAAAAATTACAAGCATAATAGCTAATTTACAAAAAGCACCATGAAATTTTTCATGGTGCTTTTTCATATGATTGAATCTATTTTCCTAAAACAATCTGGAAATTTGTACATATAATATCCCAAGGGGGGGATATATATGAACTCAGTAGCTATTCTCTTTTTTGCTGCCATATTAGCGGGATTTGCCTTAATAAATCTGCCACCGGTTTCTTTCTTAGCAGATCTTCACTCATTCTTTTTTATTGTCGGTGGATTAGTAATAATTATATTTTCGTTTGTAATAATTTATATGGCTTTAAAGGCATTGTTCCATAAATCATGGCATTAAATAATCTGAAAGGGCTGTCTGTTAAATAAAAGCATGACAGCCCTTTTTCAAATACATAATCATGTTAACAAGATGGTCACATTGTAATTTGTTTTTTCTTCGAACATGCTTTATTTCTAATGACTAAGTAGTGTAAAATGACAGTTAAGGATGCAAAATTGTTATCATTAAAAAGGAGATTATTAAATGGTTAAGAAGGTAATTGCGGCCGTACTTTTAGTAGCATTGCTTACAGTAGCAATTGTCCAAGTTATGGATAAAAAAGCAGAGGCAAATAAAAAACCAACAGAAACAACAACATCTTCTACACAAACGAATGGACTTCAGATTGGTGAAAAAGCACCAGATTTTGAATTAAAAACACTAACAGGTCAATCAACAAAGCTTTCAGACTATAAAGGGAAAAAAGTTATGTTAAACTTTTGGGCAACTTGGTGCCCGCCTTGTAAAGCGGAAATGCCTGAAATGGAACAATTTTACAAGCAGGGCAATAAAGACGTTGTTATTTTAGCAGTTAACATTGATTCGCAAAATGATGTCAAAGGATTTGCAGATAAAAACGGAATAACCTTTCCAATCCTTTTGGACACAGAAAATAAAGTGAATGGTACGTATCAGATTTTATCAATTCCTACTACTTATTTTATTGATCGCAATGGTGTTATTCAAAATAAATATACAGGTTCAATGAAATTAGAGATGATGAAGCAATTTACAGATGGTATTAATTAAAAGATATTGGCTGATGGCCAATATCTTTTTTTAGTGCTTTTGACAAAATCCGATTAAATTTTCAAAAAGTTGTAATAATTGCAAGCGATTCCGGGCATAATTACTGTTAGAATAGTATTTAAGGAAGGTGATAATGATGAGAAAACCACGAAAACGTTCCTTTGCAGAACTTGTATCTGAAAATAAATCACAACTAATGAAAGATCATGCTGCTATGGAGAAAATCGAACTTCGCTTAGAAGAAAAACGCCTTGGTAAAGCAGAGTAACTTTTCCAATGTTTTTCATTAATGTTTCTTCTCCTCCAAGGGTAAATTATGATGGAGGAGGGATAAATAATATGAGTAATCCAAAAAGAAAGCCAAAAGACTATGTACCAAGTCATATTGGAACCCAGCCACGAGGGTTTGGCGGAAATAAAGGAAAACAAATGCAAGATAAATCAGGAGAACATGCACAAGTCATTCAAACCAAAGGTGAATAATATAGGTGAATTTAAAGGCTCACTGCAGGTTTGCAGGGGGTCTTTTCGTTTTTATGAAGGTAAAAAACTCCCATAATTTAATTACTTCTTCAACATGATTTTTTGGATAATATATCACCTCCGAAACAAACTATATCTGTACCTTTTATAGATTAAGGAGGAAACAGACATGACCTTTCAGAACAAGCCAAAACCAGACGACCGTAGTGATAATGTAGAAAAACTCCAAGAAATGATTTGCAATACCATCGAAAACATGGAAGAAGCAGAGGAATCGTTGGATTTTACTGATAGTGAGGAACAGCGTCAAATGATAGAAGCTAAAAACGAACGAAGACGTGAAAGTATCGATTCATTCCGTGCAGAAGTCAAGGATGAAGCACAAGCAAGAGGAGACAACTAAAACAATATCTTACAAGGTCTGTATCCGAATAGGACAGGCCTTATTTTATGCATTTTAAATTGATGAGTATCATTTTATCGTTTGTGATGATTATGTTAAGATAAAGGAGAAACTTAAATAAAGAAGTGATAACCTTGATTCAACAGCAAAGTATACAATTTAACAGAAAAGAACAGATAGATAAATGGGAAAAAGAGCTGGCAACAAAAGGATACATAACAAACGAAAGTGAATTATTTTCGCTTATTAATTGCGAAAAGGATCGGAACTTTACCTCCAGATTGTTAACAATCGCAGCATTGTCCCGACTTGGAAAAAACACTCAGGATTCTATTGCAAGAGCTTGGCTTGAGATGTCACTTGAATTAAATCCGAAAAATGAAAAGGCAATTGAATTTTTAATTCAATCTGAATGGAAGAAGAAAAAAGACTTTTTAGAAATTCTTACCTTTCCTCCCCTAAGGGAAACTGATAATCGGACGGCCAAAAAGAAAGTTGCCGAACAATACATAGAAATTTCGCAATCATTTATTGATGATGCTGAAGAGGAATTAGAAGAATTAAAGGGAAAATTAACTTTTGTATCACGATTGAATAATCCAGAGTTAATGGAATTGTATGATCAACTTTATCGTCTTTTATTAGCTGCCAATGAAGAGACCATAAGCCTCTTAAAATCAGCAAAAGAATATGATGACTCGATTACGGGAATGTTCCACACTGCTACATATTTTCAAGAATTAAAAGCGAATATGGGAAAAATAGAAGAAATCCAAAGGGACTGGGAAAAACTTTTCAATGAAGATGACAAGGAATCAGATAAAGAAGAGGTAAAGGCACTAGACCAACTAAACGATATGATTGGTATGGTTATGGTAAAAAATCGAGTGAATGATTTTTACCGATTTTTAAAGTACCAAAAACAACGTAAGGATTTAGGTTTTCAAACAAAAGATGCACTTAGCCTGAATATGATTTTAACTGGAAATCCTGGAACTGGAAAAACAACATTAGCACGGTTGCTAGCTAAAATCTATCATGAACTCGGTGTTTTGCCTCGTGAAGAAGTGATAGAAGCTGACCGTTCTCAATTAGTTGGTGCCTTTGTCGGGCAAACCGAAGAAAATGTCAGAGCCATGGTAGAAAAATCAATTGGTGGAGTCTTATTTATCGATGAAGCTTACAGTTTAAAACGGGAAGGTCAATCAGGGAATGATTATGGCCAAACAGCGATAGATACTCTTGTATCACTCATGACGAGTAAGGAATATGAGGGGAAATTCGCCGTTATCCTTGCAGGTTACCCGGAGGAAATGCGCTCTTTTTTAATGGCAAATCCCGGCCTTCGAAGCCGATTTCCGCAATCGAATTTCATTGATCTTCCTGATTATACAAATGAGGAGCTTGTTTTAATAGCTGAAAAAATTGCAGCAGAAAATGATTATATTCTTTCAGAAGGCGCAAAGATTGAGCTGGCCCATCGTCTTGAGAGGGAACGCATTGATAATACGTTTGGAAATGCAAGAACAACAAAGAATATTGTTCTGGATGCAATTTTTAGAAAAGGGTCCAATGTAAATGCCGAAAGTCATAATGTTTTGCAATTAACCTTATTAGAAAGAGAGGACTTCTTGGTTGAAAAGACCGAACCGATTCAATCGGCTTTTGATAAGCTAAATCAGTTAATCGGCCTTGATGAATTGAAAGAGGAAATGAGATCCCTTATCTCATTTGTAAAAATGCAACAATTTAGGAGAAATAATGGTTTTCCTGTAGTTCCCATTCAATTACATGCGGTCTTTTCAGGCAATCCCGGAACTGGAAAAACAACTGTCGCTAAAATTTACGCTGAACTCCTCCGAGAATGCGGTATATTAAAACGTGGTCATTTAATTGTGACAAGTAGAGCGGACTTTGTCGCTAGCTACATCGGTCAAACTGCTTCTAAAACAAAGAAAAAAATAAAAGAAGCCCTTGGCGGAGTTTTGTTTATTGACGAAGCATATTCATTATTAGGACAAGCAGGGGATTATGGAAAAGAAGCCATTGACACGTTGGTAGATGAAATGACAAAGTATAATGAAAACTTAGTGGTTATTCTTGCAGGATATCCCTATGAAATGGAAGCACTTCTTCAAAGCAATCCCGGCCTTCAATCTCGTTTTAAGAAATTCTTTCACTTTCCTGATTATAAAATGGAAGAGCTGATAACAATCCTTGAAGCATATGTGAATAGGTTCCAGTACCAGCTATCCGATTCAGTGAAAGAGTTTTTACAAATATCATTAAACCAAAATGCCTTTTCAGGTAATGGACGTTTTGCTACAAACCTTGGAGATGAAATGATACAAGCTCAAGCGATGCGGTTAATGAATGATGTTTCGGAAGAAGCCATACTTGAAAAAGTCATGTTTCTTGAAAAAGAAGATGTTGAAAAAGCTTTAAATAAGCTAAGAAATGGGGAATCTTAATGTTGGTGGCTACGAAAGAAGTAGAAGTTCGTTATGCAGAAACAGATCAAATGGGAGTTGTTTACCATACAAATTATCTTGTTTGGATGGAAATCGGAAGGACTGCATTAATTCAAGAACTGGGCTTTAATTATGCAGAGCTTGAAAAAGAGGGATTTATTGCACCTGTACTTGATATTCAAGCTTCATATAAAAAACCTGTTCGTTATGGAGAAAAGGCAATCATTAAAACCTGGGTTGAAGACTATGATGGAATTCGGACTACATATGGTTATGAGATTCTTTCAGAGGACGGTGAAGTGGCTGTAACGGGTATGACCAAACATGTTTGTGTTAAAAAGGAAAGTTTTAAACCCGTGTCATTTAGAAGGATATCTCCAGAATGGCATGAGGCCTACGAAAAAGCAAAGAGATTGAAGGTTGTAAACTAGGGGGAGTGAGGTTCATGGCTTTTGGAATAAAAAGAGGAGATCTTTTAGCGTGGAAACGAAAAATAGATAACGGGGATATTGCTTTTTTGACCCATTATTGGCTGGATGAGCGCTTTCCAGGTTCAAAGACTGTTACAAAAGTCGGCTGTCATAACCTTGAAAGGTTAGCAAAATGGGGGCAACAATATGGATTAAAGAGAGAATGGAT
>JAUZQA010000033.1 GCA_030705665.1 Bacillota bacterium | reverse complement strand
TGAACAGCATTATTATATTTCTGCAAGTCACCAACTGTAGATATAATATCACCTGACCCCGCAAGCTGACTTTCATCATCTTTCATCACATCCATCCGCATATCCTGAAATCCGTCCGCCAGTTTTTCCGCATCCTCTTCATTTAAATAGGTATGGTTCATTCCCGCAATCCGAAAAATATGTGTTCTAAGATAATCTCCATAATTTTCACCACTCACTTTTTCAATGATCCCGGCAAGAATGGTGTATCCAGTATTCGAATAGCTATATTTTGTTCCTGGGGAAAAAGAGAGATTCTGCTTACTCATTAAATCAATAATGCCAGTGATGGAAATTGGCTTGGTTGTATCAGTCAAACTAAAATGATTTTTTACTCCCGAGCTATGTGTTAATAAGTCATGTATCGTAATTTTCTCTCCATTCCGAAATCCTGGAAAGTAATTTGAGATCGTGTCAGAGGTTTTTAATTTACCTGCTGCTTCAAGTTGCAAGATCGATAAAGCTGTGAAGGATTTCGTCAGTGAAGCAATTCTATACTCTGTATCAACTTGATTCAGGGCATCTTTGCTGTAATCAGAAAAGCCATATCCTTTCTGAAAAAGAACTTTACCATCTTTAGCAATAAGCACTGTCCCGTTAAACTGAATTTCAGCAGCTTCCTTATTCATATAGGCTGCAATTTTTTGCTGGAGGGTTCCTTTCAATTCTGAGTGCGAAGTACTACCATAATTTATTAACAGCATAACGAGAATGAGCAAGAGGCCCCCGCCCAACAAAATGAACCACTTTACTATTTTTTTCATTCTTGTTATTTCCTCCTTGAAAAAGTAAAACCATCATCATTATAGTACAAACCATCAAAAAAAATGCCGACCTTATTTAAGGTCGGCAATACACGTATCTAACTATTTTGTTATTTTTACAATCCCTGCTTCATTTGCATCAACATGTCCTTGTTTTTCAATGACAACCTTTTCGCCATCAGCAAGGTTGGTAAAAACAATCGGTGAAATAGTGGATGTCGCATGTTCTTTTACATAGGCTAGATCCACTTTCAATAGCGGCTGGCCTTTTTTAACTGTTGCATTTTCTTCAACAAGTATTTCAAATCCCTGACCTTTTAGGTTTACAGTATCGACACCTACGTGGATTAGGATTTCTCTGCCACTATTGGACATAATCCCGATCGCATGTTTAGTTGGGAACAGATTAACGATTTTTCCATCAACAGGTGAAACAATCGTTCCTTCACTTGGAATAATCGCAAAACCGTCCCCCATCATTTTCTCCGCAAACACATGATCTGGAACTTCAGAAATTGCTTTGATTTCACCCTTTAATGGAGAAACAAAAACTTCGTTTCCTGTTGTTCTTGTTTGAAGCACTTCTGAATTTACCTGTTCAAGTTGCTGCTCCACACCTTTTTTAGAAGATTTCACAAAAGACAAGCGAGGATTCTTCCCATCCATAATATCTTGCATTTGCCCCTTAATTGTTTCAGAACGCGGTCCAAAGATCGCTTGAATATTGTTGCCGACTTCAAGTACACCGGCAGCACCAAGAGCTTTCAATCGGTTCTTATCAACAGTATTAATATCATTTACAGAGATACGTAAGCGTGTGATACATGAATCCAAATGAGCAATATTTTGCTTACCGCCCATTGCTTCCAGGATATTGTATGGGAGGTCACTTACTTGTCCCTTTGTGGTCCCATTATATTCTTTATTTTCTTCATCTATTTCACGCCCTGGTGTCATCACGTTAAATTTTTGAATAATAAATCTGAAAGTAAAGTAATAAATAACAGCAAAAACAAGACCTAGCAAGATCGCAATCCACCAGCGCTCTTTTCCTGGCAGTATGCCAAACAAGACAAAGTCAATGGCTCCGCCAGAAAAAGTGTAACCAAGATGCACCTTAAAAAATGCCATTAATACAAATGCAAGGCCATCTAACACCGCATGGATAAAGAATAATAACGGTGATACAAATAAAAAGGAAAATTCCAATGGTTCAGTAATACCAGTCAGGAATGATGTTAAAGCGGCTGAACCAAGCAGGCCCGCTACAAACTGTTTCTTTTCAGGACGAGCGGTATGATACATAGCAAGTGCAGCAGCTGGTAAACCAAACATCATGATTGGGAATTCCCCCTGCATAAAGTAACCAGCGGTAAGTTTCACGTTATCCTTTAATTGTGCAAAGAAAATCGTCATATCACCATGAACAATTTGACCGGAGTGTGTCTTATATGAACCAAACTCATACCAGAATGGAGCATACCAAATATGATGCAATCCAAAAGGGATAAGTAATCTTTTAACAAACCCAAACATAAATACTGAAAAATAGGTACCGCTTCCCAACATCCAGTTTGACATAGTATTCATACCATGTTGAATTGGCGGCCAAATAACTAATAACAACAATCCAGCAATGAGAGAAAACGCTGCAGTTGCAATGGGGACAAACCGTTTACCAGCAAAGAAACCAAGAAAAGAAGGCATTTCAATGTTGTGGTATCGATTATAAGCAAAAGCAGCAATCAAACCAACAATAATTCCTCCAAATACCCCAGTTTGTAACGTTGGGATCCCTAATACAGTGGCAAATGATGGGTTCTTAGCTACCATGTTTGTTGTCACACCAAGCCATGAACTCATTACTTGGTTTAAAACTAAATAACCGACAATAGCTGCAAGGGCAGCGGCGCCATCTCCAGCTAAACCAAGGGCAACACCGGCAGAAAAAATTAACGCCAAGTTACCAAAGATGATACTGCCGGAATTCTCCAGTATATTTGAGACCATCTGAATCCAATGTGCATGTAAAAACGGAAGATAATGTAGAGTTGTTGGCTGCTGAAGAGCATTTCCAATCCCTAGCAAGAGGCCTGCAGCCGGTAAAATAGCAACTGGAAGCATTAAAGCTTTACCTACTTTTTGCAAAACGCCAAATGCGTTTTTAAGCATAGAAAAAACCTCCTGAACGCTCTTAAAATCATTAAGCGTTTACATCTCGTTAAAAACCAAAAAGGCATGTGCAAAAAATCAATGAAAAAAGAATATGGTACAATTTTCCCCATAACTCTGCTTTCATTAAAAATTTCACTCATGCCTGATCGAATCAGTAACACGTAAAATATAATGACTAATTATTTTTCTTTTGAATCCGTTGCAGATGCATAGTTAAATAAACCGCTTCAGCATCAAAGACTTTCATCTTCAACGACTGTTGCATAACCTTAATAATTTTCCAGGCAAGATTGTAGCACACCGGATATTCCTCTTTTAATAGGGATGATATTTTTTCTGGTTCCTCCACTTTTTCCTCATTGATTACCCTTTCAATTGTATAGCGAAGATGCCGAACCAATCTCATATAATCGATACTTTCCTTTTCAATTACGATTCCAAGCTGTTCTTCTATCATGGCTACCAGCTTGCTGACAAGCTGAGAATGCTGATTGACTTCTGAAAGAGTTTTATTGGTTATCGCACTGTGGATATGCAAGGCAATAAATCCAATTTCACCCACTGGAAGCTTTACATCTGTCTTTTCTCTAATTAACTCAACTACATCAGAAGCAACTTCATATTCAAATCGGTACAAAGTCTTTGTCTCAATTAAAAAAGGATTAGTGATTTCCATCCCTTGTCTCATTCGAGTTATGGCAAACATTAAATGATCTGTCAGAGCAACATGAATATGCTCATTTAATTGAGAATTTGTCCTTTGCTTGATTAATTGTATAGCGGAAATAATAACCTCTAACAACTCGTTATCAATAAACGGGAGAAGCTTAATATAATTTTTCTGCTCTTTTTCACTTTTAAGGACAAAAAACTTTTCTGCTAAATCCGTATCAATGGCATCCCCTTGTTTCCTGTTAAATCCTATCCCTTTACCAATTAATACAACTTCTTGATAAGAGGGATGATCAGCAATGAGTACATTATTATTTAAAACCCTTTCAATTTGTAATCTTGCCATTCCTTCTCCTCTTTTCAGCATAACGCTAGTATAAATATGTTACCTGAGTCAAGGCTGAAAATCAACGACATTAATCGACATCTTGATAAAAAAGAATCATGCTGATCGCATGATTCTTTTTGGCTAATAGGAAAATAGGATTGCAACTAATCTTCTGTCTTCGCCCTTTAAGGCTCGCCAACCGGCGAGTTTTCTTTATATTTTTATACTAAGAAAATAAAGTAACAAACGAAGATAACAAAGAAGAAATACATAATTGGATTAATTTCTTTCTTACGTCCTGCTACGATCATGGTAATTGGATAAAAGATAAAGCCTAGGGCAATACCAGTCGAAATACTGTAGGATAATGGCATTGTTACCATTGTTAAGAAAGCAGGTACTGCTATTTCAAACTTATCCCATTCAATATGACGTAATGATGAAACCATCAATACCCCGACTATAATAAGTGCAGGTGCAGTGACAGACGATGTAATAACAGATAATAATGGGAAGAAGAACAGTGACAAAATAAAGAATCCAGCTGTCACTAATGAAGCAAAACCTGTCTTTGCACCAGAAGCAACTCCAGCAGATGATTCGATATAAGAAGTCGTTGTTGAAGTACCTAACACAGCACCAACCATTGTTGCAATCGAATCTGAAACAAGAGCTCTTCCTGCATTAGGTAGTTTATTATCTTTCATTAAACCAGCTTGACTTGCAACTGCAACAAGTGTCCCAGCGTTATCAAAGAAGTCAACAAACAAGAATGTTAAAATGATTCCGATCATACCTGTAGACCAGAAAGAATGGTCACCAAAGGATGAGAAAACAGCGCCAAATGTTGGCTTCACACTTGGTACAGAGCTTACAACAGCTGTTGGAACTTTGATTAAGTGGAAGATCATCCCTACAATTGTTGTAATAATCATTCCGTAAAAAACTGCACCTTTAATTTTTCTTGCCATTAAAATAACTGAAACGAGAATTCCAAAGATAGCAAGCAATGTTGGACCTTTTGTTAAATCGCCTAAACCAACAAGTGTGGCATCATTTTTAACAATAATTCCTGCATCCTGGAAGCCAATAAAGGTAATAAACAAGCCGATACCCGCACCAACTGCGTGTTTTAGCTGAACAGGAATTGCATTGATTAGCTTTTCGCGAAGACCAGTAAGTGTTAGTAAAAAGAAGAAAATACCAGAAAGTAATACTGCTCCAAGCGCATGCTGCCATGGAACCTTACTGCCTAAAACAACTGTATAAGCAAAGAATGCGTTTAACCCCATTCCAGGAGCTAATGCAAGCGGATATTTACCTAAGAGACCCATTACAATTGAACCTACGGCTGAAGCAATGGCTGTTGCCACAAACACTGAGCCATAATCCATTCTCATTGCATCCGGCAGGCCTTTAACACTTGAAAGTGAAAGTGTTATTGGGTTTACCGCTAAAATATAAGCCATTGCCAAAAAGGTAGTTAAACCACCCATAAATTCTTGTCGGTAACTTGTTCCCAGCTCCTTGAACTGAAAATATTTTTGCATTTTTGTTTCCCCCTATAATTATTTATCTACTATAATGACCAAAAAACGCTTCGATATCCACCGAAGCGTTGACTAAAGGCATATGTATAATTAGAAAGGAATTTTTCCTATTTACATTCACCTCGTAGTCAAGCTATTTGCGGTAGCTTGGTAGAAACTTATGGGCCATATTCCCAAGATTATACGAAAACAATATTAGATTATTAGTACCTTTGTATCATACCAACCGCAACTTCTCATGTCAACAAAAAATACGAACGTTTTTTACTTAATTAATAAGTACGTTCGTATTTTCCGTAATATTCCTTTAGATTAATTTATTCCCATTCAATCGTTGCTGGTGGCTTACTGGTTATATCATAAACGACACGATTTACATGGGAAACTTCGTTGACAATTCGGGTTGAGATCTTCTCAAGAACTTCCCATGGGATTCTTGCCCAATCAGATGTCATTCCGTCAATTGAAGTGACCGCACGGATTCCGATGGTATAATCATATGTTCTCGCATCACCCATTACCCCTACACTGCGGATATCAGGCAACACCGTGAAATATTGCCAGATATCACGATCCAATCCGGCATTTTTAATTTCTTCACGAAGGATCCAATCTGATTCCCGGACAATTTCAAGTTTATCTTCAGATATGGCTCCAAGAACCCGAATACCCAGACCAGGTCCAGGGAATGGCTGTCTCCAAACAATTTCATCAGGAATTCCAAGCTCAGTGCCAAGTGCACGAACTTCATCTTTGAACAGCGTGTTCAATGGTTCAATCAATTTGAATTGCATATCTTCCGGCAGTCCGCCAACGTTATGATGTGATTTAATGGTTTGGGCTGTTGCTGTGCCGCTTTCAATAATGTCTGTATAAAGGGTGCCTTGGGCCAAAAATTCAATTCCCTCAAGCTTTGTTGCTTCATCATCAAAAACATAAATAAATTCGTTTCCGATAATTTTCCGTTTTTTCTCAGGGTCTGCTACACCTTCAAGCTTGCTTAAGAAACGTTCTTGGGCATCAACCTTAATGACATTCATATGGAAGCCCTCTGAAAAGGTCTTCATAACGCTGTCTGCCTCATATTTTCGAAGTAAACCATGGTCAACAAAGATACAAGTCAGCTGGTCCCCGATAGCTTTATGAATAAGTACCGCAACAACGGAAGAATCAACACCGCCGCTTAATGCGCACAATACTTTTTTATCACCAACGGTTTGCCTGATTTTCTCCATTTCCATTTCGATAAAGTTTTCCATTGACCAATCGCCTTTACACCCGCAAACCTGAAAAACAAAGTTTTTCAAAAGGTCGTTACCGTAAACGGTATGACGTACTTCTGGGTGAAACTGAACGGCATAAAGATTTCTTTCTTGATCACTCATCGCAGCAATTGGGCATGAAGGGTTGGTACCATCCACCACAAAGCCTGCAGGTGCTTCAACAACTAAATCTCCATGGCTCATCCAAACAGTCTGTTCAGTTGGAAGGCCTTCAAATAAAGCAGATTGATTTTGGATGCTTAAAACTGCTTTTCCATATTCACGATTCTTTGCTTTTTCTACCTTTCCACCATAGTAAAGGGTCATTAGCTGCATTCCGTAACAAATACCAAAGATCGGAAGTCCCATTTCGAAAATCTTTTCATCACAGCGGAATGAATTTTCATCATATACACTGTTTGGCCCGCCAGAGAAGATAATCCCCTTTGGATTTAATTTTTTGATTTCTTCAGCTGTAATGGTATGAGGGTGAAGTTCACTATACACACCAAACTCACGTATTCTCCGTGTGATCAACTGGTTATATTGACTGCCAAAATCTAGAACAACGATCATTTCTTGCTTACCCGTCAAGGTTAGCCACCTCTTTCTAAAATGTTCATTCATTTAGTTTTCCGCCGAAATCCGAAAACATAACAAAAAAAGAAAACTAGAACCTGTCCCTCTTTCGGAAAAATAAAGAAGGCAGAAATCTAGTTTTCTCGTAAAAAACATAGATGTAAAATTTCTGCCCTCATAGTCAGATTATTTAAGGTAACCCGGTAGATACTCTCGAACCATATTATCGAGGATATATGAAGGAAAACGTTCGTAAATTTCCACCATATTGTAACAATAGGATGTTTTATCGGTCAAGCGGTTGCCTATTTAATAGAATATTCCCATAATTCTTCCTTCATGCAAAATGGTCATTCGCCGTTACCAATTCCAATAAATTCACAAATAATATAGAGACAGGCAGACAGGCTAGAAAGGAGTGATCGGTTTCTAAATGTTCAACCTAAAGATGATCGTTTTTGATATACTTTCACCTATTAACATTTTAAAAAGACGTAAAAAAAGCAAATTTGATTATTGGGGGCTTGGAGTAGACTGCTGCACCTGCTACAGTTCACCCTTTTCAGTTCGTAATCATTGCATCACTATCGAAGGTTTTCAAGAAGCAATCGCTGAAAATGCAGCCATTCGTTATTCCATTGTCAAAAAAAAATGGTGGGGAAAAAAAGTCGTATATGACGAAAAAGAAATATTGGGGAATTATCATGAACCGCATTGTTTCCAAGTCACGATAAAAGATATACCAAACGGGGAAAATTACCAGATTGAGGTTTTTAATGGGTTTAACATCGCATGCGGACATTTTATTGTAGAGGAAAGGGAGTATTTAGCTGCTAAGCCAGTATCCCAGCCCTGCTAATAGGAATCCAATAAAATAACTACTCATCAAATAAAGAATAAAGAGAAACTGCTGCTGATTTTTTTTCAATAAAAAAAGTTCATAGGTAAAGGTCGAAAAGGTCGTGTATGCCCCTAAAAATCCTGTACCTGCTAACAAAGTGACAGAAAGAGGAATCCACTTATTTCCTATTAATATCCCCATTAAAAATGATCCTGTTATATTCACGATAAACGTTCCAAGCGGAAACAATCTATTTTTCGTAAAGGTAAGATTGACCCAATATCTTATTATTGCCCCCAAAAAACCTCCTAATCCTACTAACCATATCTGACCTTCCATATTTTGTATCTACACCCCTTTGCTCTTCCATCTTGTTAGCGAAAAACCTAAATAAACAAATAAGTAGCCTCCGATCGAACTTACTAGAAGATACATAATAGGAAACAGAAAGATTCCTTGCTTAAAATAAGTAATAACCTCTACACTGAAGGTTGAAAAAGTGGTATATGCACCTATTACCCCTGTGCCAATACCAACGACAATCCAATTTGGGAGATGATAGGTTCTTGCCAGCCCCTGCAGGCACCCGAGGAAAAAGCAGCCGGATAGATTAACAAACAGGGTTCCCATAATCGGAATATTCCCCGCTAGTAAAAACCATTTATAAATTAAAAACCGAAGAATCGCTCCGATTACTCCTCCAAGCCCTACGGCAATATACATATCCTGCTTCCCCCTTCCCTTTCCCTATTTTATGCCGGACAAGCAAAAAAAGAATCAGAGCATGAGCTCCAATTCCTTAGTCATTGTCATTGTTATACCATTCTTCTTCCCATTCATCGGCTTCGTGCTCAGAGCACCACCGATAGTTTCTTTGGTAGAAGGTTTTAATATAATTATTCAGCATAATATGCCTGATCCTTGTTTGGTCAGGGGGTAGTGCACCTGCCCGGGAGTAAATCTGGATTAAGTCACTATAATCCCGATAAATCCGCTTATAAGCTTGATCAAGCTGTTTCCTCTGTGCCCAGGTGTATTTAATATTCTTGGTACAATTCATTTCAGGGTCATACAATTCTTTTTTAGGATAGGCTGCCTTCTCCATACCCTTAGCATACGTGTCAGCAGATGTTAGAAAAAATGAACACAGAAGCATGAAGGCAATAAGTAGTTTTTCCATCCTCCTAAACCTCTTTAGCCGAAAGTCGCAAATTAGTCATCATACCGATCATCTTCACCTTCGTGATGATCATCATCGGTGCCATGCCCATGCCCAGCCCCTTCTTTTTCCACCTCTAATACTTTACCTGAAGATTTCTCAATTTCAATCTCATACTTACCATCTTTTGCTTGGACAATAATTTCATATTTTTCCATGCCATCATCTTTTTCAACTTTGGCGCTTAAGATTTTCCCTTTAACTTTACTAAGGGCAATTTGCTTTGCCTTTTCCATCGTAATTGCCTCTTTTGGGCTCATTTCTACCGGCTTCGCTGCCAGAGCATTAAGACTGAAAACTAAATTGAGGACTAAAAGCAATCCGATGATTAATGTCTTTTTCATCATAAACACTCCTATTCTTTTTCTTTAGTTTTCGAGTTCTTGATAAAAATATACAGACCACGCCAAATTTTTTAAGGGTTGTGTTAATCTGGCTGTTGATTTCCGCTTCTGGCACTTGTTTTCCGGTTAAGATTTCTTACAATATCCGAAAAAGATAAGCTTGTCGCCTATTACGGTTGTCCCTTTTTACGCATACGTTATTGTAGTAGAAATCGGAGGGATTGGAATGTATGTTTAGTTTACAGGGAACCGAGGTCAGTCATTTTCTTTTTGCCATGGGATGCCTATTGGCCGCAGCACATTTATTAGGCTTTTTAGCCGAAAGGTTATTAATTCCGCGGGTAATTGGAGAAGTTGCTGCTGGGTTATTATTAGGCCCTACAGTTTTAGGTCACTTTTTTCCAGATCTATTCCACTGGATTTTTTTAGGGTTTCCAGCAGAGGAAAAACTCTTTGCGCTTCTTTATCAGTTTGGTTTGCTCATGTTAATGTTCAGTTCAGGGCTTAAATTTCAAACAAGCTTTACCAAGGACGATCTGAAAGTTACATCCATCTTAGTGGCTGGAGCAACGATTCCTGCTTTTATTATCGGCTGGCTCACCGCAGATACGCTAAATCTCACTCCTTACTTGGGTGCGGTAAATAACGTTCTTGCTTTAAAGATTGTTATCGCTATTTCGATTGCGGTTACATCCATTCCCGTCATTTCCAAGATCTTCAACGATCTGGGAATTATGCAAACCCGCTTTGCAAAAATTGTGATTTCTTGTGCAGGCATTCATGATATTTTGCTCTGGATTGCCTTAGGGTTTGCTACATCGCTTGCCGGCAACCATGAAGCATTTACCATCGGTACCGCTTTCACAAGTATAGCGATTAGTGTAGGATTTATCGTCGGAGTATTAGTACTCGGATACTGGCTCCTAAATCGGGTAACTTTTTTAAAAATGAATCTCCTGTTCAGGTCCTCGAATCTTGGCTATTTTTTATTTATTATGTTCATGCTGGCCGCATTTGCAGGTTCGATTGGAGTAGAAACGATTTTCGGAGCATTATTGGCTGGCCTCATTGTAAAATTAGCCATGCCAAAGGCTGTGTCAGATCGAATAGAGCAGGGAGTCGCCAATATTTCCTTCTCATGGTTTATACCGATCTATTTTGCCACTGTTGGTTTGCAACTGAACCTTGTTAACCATTTTAACTTCTTATTTTTCCTTGGCTACTTACTGCTTGCTACTCTCACTCAAACTTTAGCTGTCTACCTTTCCTCAAGGTTGATGAAATTTGATCGGCTCACAAGTTTCAATCTGGGAATTGCAATTAATAATCGGGGCGGGCCTGGGATTGTTCTTTCATCAGTTGCCTATGCAGCGGGAATCATTAATCAAGACTTTTTTGCCATTCTTGTCATGTTAGCCCTAGTGACCTCATGGTTCCCAGGAACATGGCTGAGTTTTGTCCTTCAAAAGGGATGGAAATTGATGCCTGGGGATGAAAAAATAAATGAACTACATGATGAGAACAAAAAAAATGTAAAATCACTGCACTAATAAAGAGGCAGGGGGTAGTTCCCATGCCTCTTTACCATTTGCAAAATCTTTAGGAGTTCGGTTTAAATGTTTTACAGCATGTGTTGGCAGAATGACTTGCCTCTTCTGTCCGATTTTTAAAATCATCAAAGTCCTGTGAAAATTCGGTATCAAACTTTGACTGGTAATCCATATCTATTTTAATTCGGTCGGCCCCGCATATATTCCCTTCGGTATGAAAAAAACAATTTGCAACCGAACAGTTCACCTCAACATTAGGCATAAATATCCTCCCCACTAAAACGTTAATGACCAATGAGAAGCTCCATAAACGGCTCCTCATTATCATTATTTTGTCTTGCTTTGGCTTTCGATATAGTTGGAAAAATAAAGTGAGGTTAGGATGGAATTTGCGGGCGATACTATAGCAATTAATGAAAGATTTTATACACTAAAGGAAAAGGCCTTTCATCCATTAACTTAACTGTTGAAAGGCCTTTATCTTTTATTGTATTTTATCAGGGCAAATCACGAGAAACTGAGGATTGGATTTTTTTTCTGGTAATGCTTCATAATTTCTTGTGTAAGTTCATCACTTTCATCAAGTCCGCTTACCTCTTTTAGTACATGGAGAACGCCTTTCTCTTTAATCATCTCTTGAAGTTTTACTGCCTCTTCATCATCCTGATAATCGAAAAGTAAAGCTGCTGCGATTGCCTTGGCAAGATTGGAAATTGAAAGACCTGCTTTCATTGCTTCCGTTGCAGGGCGTACCAAACGGTCATTCGGACCAAGCTTCCTTAGTGGTGAACGCGCTACTCTTGTTACAGCATCATTCAAAATTGGATTTTTAAAACGTTCAATAATTTTGTTAATATACTGCTGATGATCATTTGCATTTAAATTATACTGTTTGATTAAATATCCACCTGTTTCACCAAGTGTTGCTTGAACTTGCATAAGAATTTTTTCATCGTTTAATGCTTGGTCAATCGTAAATTCTTTATTTTTTAGATATCCAAGATAGGCAATCACTGCATGTCCAGTATTAACAGTGAACAGTTTTCTTTCAATAAACGGAGCCAGGTCCGAAACAATTTTCATCCCCTCAATTGGCGGAATTGTTTCATCCGTTTCTACAACCCACTCATAGTAAGGTTCAACTAGGACATCAAGTGAATCTTTATTGTTTTGAATCGGAACAATTCGGTCCACGGCAGAATTAAAGAAATATACTTTATCAAGTAAGTCAGCTTTCGTTTGTTCATCCAAATTTTCCAGTATATATCCTTTTAAAAGATCAGTTGCTGAGATTTGATTCTCGCAAGCGATGACATATAATTTCTCGTCATTTGACTTTACTCTCTCTGTAAGACCTTTTGCAATTAATGAGGCAATACGCGGTAAAATGCTTGGCCCAATGGCTGTTGTGAGATACGTCGCGTGCTTGATAGCTTCAATGACTTCGTTTTCTTGTGTAAGATTATTTAATCCTGACACATTGTTAATAGTCATTTCTTCTTGTTTTTCTGTAGCTAATCTCACTTTATACTGCTTCTTTTCATTTAATTGATTAATAATTTGATCTGCAATATCAACAAACGTCACATGGTACCCTGATTGTGAAAAAAGTGCTCCTATAAATCCTCTGCCGATATTTCCTGCTCCGAAATGTACTACTTGATCCATTTTTATCATTCCCTTATCACATTGTTAAGTAGATAGTCTAAAAAAAGCTTCTCTAGCCTACTTCGAATCAAATCTTCATTCGATGAAGAGTAAATCATAATTGCTTCCTGATTTTCGATTAAACTTGTACTGATCAAACTTATTATTTCCTGTTTTCTCAGGCTCAATTCTTCAGGTGCAGCCATAAGCAACAGCTGCTTCATCGGCATGTCTTTTCCATCCATACCACTTATCATAACGGGCTCTTCAAGCGAAGCAATTTGAAAAAAAAGAGTCTGGACATTCTCATGCCTGCAATGAAAAAAGCCCATTTCTGTATGAGGGATACCAAGACCGCCTATTCTTTCACGATCTTTAAATGCCTCAATTACGTCTTTTGCATTGTTTAGTAGATCGTTCTCTTCAGCCCGCCTTACCATTACTTCAATAATCTTTTCATGGCCCTTAACATCGGGTACATGATATACCTGAAAGTTTTGCAGAACGGACCGAATGCATTGTTGAACATCATCCAGGTCTTCTAAGACTTCTAGAATTCCACTCTTTGCGCTGCCAGATGTCGTTCCACCGTTCTGTTTAGTTCGTATATAACTATTTTTTTCCGTTAATCTCTCAATATTATTTTTTAAAAAACTTCTAATCGTTTGGACATTTTCCTCGGTTAATAATGGAGAAACCAAAATATAGTCTTTTTCGATAAAAGGCAGACGAACAGTCGAGATAATAATGTCGAAGTTTTTTAAGCTGCCTTTTCGCTCAATTTCTTTAATAGAGCTAATTTCCACAGAATCAATCTCATTTATTTCCCTTTTTATTCTGCTGGCAAGCATCTTTGACGTTCCAATACCGGTAGGACAAACCACAAGAGCATTGATCGATATCTCTTCCTCCCTCATGACGAGGGCTGAACCAAAATGAAGGACAATAAAGGCAATCTCGTCATCCGGAACAAAATCAATCTCTATAAATTCTAGTTCCACAGTGTTTTTTACCGCGATAAACAGAAGCGGATACTTTCGTTTAATTTCCTCTGTCAATGGATTGTAAAGCCCCATTTTTTGTTTCAGCCGAAATAGGGAAGGCTCTAAATGAGCAAG
>JAUZQA010000329.1 GCA_030705665.1 Bacillota bacterium | reverse complement strand
ATCGGTGTCGTCGTTGGAATGGGTGTCGTCGTTGGAATCGGTGTCGTCGTTGGAATGGGTGTCGTCGTTGGAATGGGTGTCGTCGTTGGAATGGGTGTCGTCGTTGGAACGGGTGTTGTAGTTGGAACAGGCGTCGTCGTTGGAATCGGTGTTGTAGTTGGAATTGGTGTCGTGGTTGGAATCGGTGTCGTCGTTGGAACGGGTGTTGTAGTTGGAACAGGCGTCGTCGTTGGAACAGGTGTTGTAGTTGGAGGCGGTGTAATAGGTACAAAGGTCTGCTGATTTTGTAAAAGTTTTATTCTAAACGTTAAAACCATCTTTTCCACAATCTTTGTAAAATAACCTTCTCCAATTGATGCGAAAGGCAAAGGGGTACGATCAATCGCTTCGTCCCATTCTGTGATGTTACTTTGCAGTAGTTCAGTATACACAATGTCATTTAGGAACTGCTCACTATTTTGCTGGAATTCTGATAGATTACTCGAAAGCAGTTGATCTTTTTCAGGGAAACCGAAACCTAAATTTTGAGCCTGAAAGAAATCAAATTCATCTCGAGAGTTTATATTCATATTTTTGGGAAGTGTGGAAAAGGCTCTGGCAGGAATTGTTGTTGAACACTCAAAAGGGATGTCGATTGTAAGAGATCGCAATTGTGAGGGTACACCTTTAATATTTGTTACGGGAGGCTCTGGGGTGGCATACTTTATGTCCTTTCGTACAAATCCTCTTAAAAAAAGGGTAAACTTTGCTGTGTCCGATGGACCGACAGATTGCAGCAACCGTGACTGTATAATCTTTAGTTTTTTTTGAATGTCCTTTATTTCGAGAACCGGCTCGGGAAACGTAATATTGGCCACAAGTTGGCTGGTAACATCAAGTTCAGTAAGCACCACGGGGACTTTCACTAGTTTTGTTCCTGCAGGAGCATTAACAGGCACTACTGAGCTAGGGTACATCTTAATCTCAGCTGAACGATTGCTCATTGAATGCTGTGAATCACTATCATTGGTCACGTTAATTCCTCCTTTATTTGACCATTAACACAGATTATTCTATGTTTCATAGACATCTGTGTATAGGCAAATGGTAAGGGGAAAACGTGGAAATTAACAGTAAAGCGTAGTTAAGAAATACCGTTAAATCACCCTTCCTTAAAGAGCCTGCCGATATTTCAAATTAAACGGTTGCTCTTTGAACAAATCGGTATATTGATCCTTTTACATAATCTGTGATTGTAACTCCGCCAGTTGGAATTTGGGCAAATACCTAAGATTTGGGCGAACATCTTACTAGCCCTGGTTCATACGTTATAACAAGATACCTTCGACAGAGGAGAGGAGGGAAAAGAAACAGGTTTCGCTGTTGACATACACTGTTTCAATGCATATGAAAAATCAACGAAATAATCAGAAGAAGCAATCGGTTCAGGCTTCCAAGACTGAAAATAATCCTCAGCCGTTACTAAAAAAGCTTCCTCAGGTGGCCGAGAAACAGAGTAATGCTTCAAAATCAGATCCTTTACTTGATGAATTGACTGAACACGATTCCTCTTTTGAAAACATGTCTGAGGAAAAAATGTCCTGTAATGAGGAGCATCACCCTCATACTGAAAATAGTCATTCTTATGAGCACGAGGAAAAAGAATCAACTGATGCCTGTATGTTAGAAAAAGAAGCAACAGCTGATCTTGACGTGGAAAAATCAAAACCCACACAGAATATTTTACCAACGAAGCAATCTAATAAAAATGTTTCTCTGCCGATAGCGAAAATCCCCGTATTACTTTCTGCCGTCATCATCACAGTCGACATTTTTGATTCCTATGATCTCGAGCTTCGCATCTCCTCAATAAAAAAACTTAGCTGGTCTGTGAATAAGGTCGAAGGGCGCTTGCTTCTTCCAAAAAATATTGTATTTTTAAAGGGTATACTGACAGCTGTTTTGGATTACGTGGCGGACGATGAAACAGGTTCACTGAAAACTGCCAAAGTAAACATTCCCTGGCAGAAAAACAAAGAAATTGAGTGGATTTTTCCACCGGATCTGCCGGATCAATATCAGAAGAGTTTTGAATTCAACAGTTTTGAAGGAAGTATTCACTGGGAACAATATGAAAAATATGTAGAGGATGCAATTTTTCAGGTAAAGGACTTTCGAATTGTATCGACTGAACAAACCACCCCTTCCTTGAAAGGAGCTCAAATTGATATTCAGGCATCAGCGTCCTTAACGATTGATATCCTTCAGCAGCAGTATGTGAACCTTGGAGCCTGGCACGGATAAGATTAAGGCTTCAAGTAAAATACTTACAGAATGCGAAAACCAACAGAAAAAAGACCGATATCTATTAAAAACAGTATCGGTCTTTTTAACCTTATTTACGTGCCTGGCGCTGATGTCGTGGTTGGGGCTGGAAGTGTTACGCCAAATCCCGCTAAGATAGGTGCAATGGCGGCAACTGCGCCAGCCGGAAGACCAGCTAACCCGCCTATACCCGCGAAGGTTGTTGCACCGGCCAGTTGTTTTTGCGTGATGAGAATTAACGCAATGACGTCCAGTTTCTCCCGAATGGTTTTAAACGTGCCAAATCTATCGAAGTCTTCCAACAGATCTACTTCATTGGTAGCGGCAAAGACTACCTCACATTCAAACGGTTCGTTGAACCATTCAAACGTCCTTCCTCCTGTAACGCAGCGGTTTTCATCCATTCCGTTGGATGTTTCAATAAACTGGGTATTAAATACATTTTTATCACTTGGAATGACCGGCGGATTGGGGATATTATCAAGGCGGATGGTGCATTCAAAGGGAACATTTACTTCATGGTCGCGGACAATTCCGGATGATGCATCAATAAACTGGATATTTTTATGCACAAAGCCGCCCAAAAATAATTTTGGAGCAAGACCTGGCAACGTCGGAACCAAACGACATTGAGTAAAATGTACATTCTTTCGAACGGATTTTAAAGCACGTGCGGGGACTGGAAGGGTATCCACGGCTTCGATATCAATTTGTGCCAAAGTTAGTCCAATAACCACAGGAGTTTTGATCAAACCTGTTAATGGTAGAGATAAGTCAGTAAAACAATCAGTATGTGTTACTTTTGCGACATTTCTGGTCTCCAGCGGAGGACAACCTTGTACGGGTGTGCAGCTGGCACTTCTAACATGACAGCTAGAAGATATATTCTTAAACATAAAATCGCTCCTCACTATAATTTATTTTTCATAAGAAATAATTTGCTTAACCTAAATGAGCCCCTTTTTGTAATCATTGATTGTTAAGCGGGTTCGAATTATCTGTCAGAGTAGTGGATACTACAGGGGGACCACCTAAAACAGATACGAAACGTTGTTGGTTTTGCAAGAGTTTAATGGCAAATGACACTACCATCTTTTCAACGATCCTTGTAAAAAAGCCTTCTTCAAATGGCCCATTTGGCAACGGCTGGCGGTCAACCGCCTCATCCCACTCTGTGATAGTGCTCGCTAATAATTCAGTGAATACAATTTCGTTGAGGGGTTGTATACTCGCCTGATGGAATTGTGAAAGATCACTTGAGAGCAACTGATCCTTTTCCGGGAAACCAGGACCTAAATTTTGAGCCCGGAAGAAATCAAATTCAGCACGTTGACCTATAGCTGGAAACGAGGGGATCGTTAAGAATGAGCTTAATGGAATATCTGTCGAACATTCAAACGGGACATCGACCGTAAAGGAACGCATTTCGGAAGATACAGCATTTTGATTTGTCGCCGAAGGACATGGCGTGGCATATTGAATATTTTTGCGGACAAATCCTCTCAGAAACAGGGTAAATACTGGGCCATTGGTTGTTGTAAATCCCTGTACCAAACGAGACTGGACTATTTTCAAGCGTTTTTTGATGTCTTTAATTTCAAGAACGGGGTCAGGGAATGTGATGTTGGCAACAAGATTCGCGTTAATATTCAGTTCGGCAAGCACAACAGGTACTTTCATAAGTTGTGTACCAGGGGGGACGGCAGCTCGAGTTATAATTGGAGTATTTGTACACATGCCAACCTCAGCAGATGCATTAGTGCTTAATGGATTATTACAATCTTGCATTATTTTTCCTCCTTTAATTAATAGTATCTTGTTATTTTGGGATACAATGTATTCTATGCTAGTACAAGCTAAAAGTATGGACAAACTAAGGAGGGGAATTGTGGAATTTGTAAGGAAATATAAAAATAGGCTCTATTTGACTATCAATTTCATACTATTCGAGGGTAAAATGCTCTTCAATCAGATTCTCTCTTTTAGCCCTGCTGATCAATATTAATCCCCTAAACGTATATTAATTTGCTGATTTTGCAAAAGCTTGATTCTGAACGTCAGAACCATCTTTTCAACAACTTTTGTGAAATAGCCTTCTTCAAACGGACCATTAGGTAGCGGAGTTCGATCAACCGCTTCATCCCATTCCGTAATATTGCTTTGGAGCAACTCGGCAAATATAATTTCATTAAAGAATTCAGAGCTGTTTTGATGGAATTGTGAGAGATCATTTGAGAGTAATTGATCTTTTTCCGGGAAACCAGGACCTAAATTTTGAGCCCGGAAGAAATCAAATTCAGAGCGGGAATTCGTGAAAGGCAGCTCCGGCATGGTAATAAAATCTGCAGCGGCTACCGTAGTCGTACACTCGAAGGGAATGTCGATCGTAAAGGAACGAAGTTCAGAAGATACACTGATCTCATTGGTTGCTGAAGGACAGGGAGTAGTATATTGTATGTTTTTGCGCACAAATCCTCTCAAAAACAGAGTAAACCTCTGATGATTTGAAGGGGGGAAAGATGGAATTAATCGGGATTGGACAATTTTCAAACGTTTTTTGATGTCCTTGATTTCAAGGACAGGGTCAGGAAAAGTGATATTTGCCACGAGGTTACTTGTGACATCCAGTTCAACAAGTACAACTGGGACCTTTAAACGAACGGAATTGTGTGGGACTCGAATCGGTACAGGAGTACTCGAACACATCCCCACCTCAGCGGAAGCATTAAAACTTAATGGATTATCGCAATTACTCACTCTCATATTCCTCCTTAGGTGCTTTTGGTACATTTTATCTTATGTGT
>JAUZQA010000328.1 GCA_030705665.1 Bacillota bacterium | reverse complement strand
TGGTCTACTGTCCATTTTGCCATTTTAAAATTCCTCCTATTTGTTTTATCTTTAATTCAAGGTATATCCAAAAATGCTCTTAATTAATATATCTTTAATTCGAGATAAATTTAACATATATCAATATAGCATGTCAATACTTTAAGATCATTTAATTAGCATAGGGGTCCAATCGACAAAACGCGGATTATACTCTAAGCCATTACCGAAAATTGGAAAAATCCTTTTATATCAAGTTGTCCAAGCTTAAGACTTTTCATATTTTTATATCTTTATAGTGTAATTGGATGAAGTTACAGAAAAGTTAAATGTGACACCTACAAAAACTTATAAAAATGGCGATTTAATTCCAAACCCCTCAACAGTTCATTACCGAAAAGAGAAAAGTTAGGATTTAGGAACAGGCTATGAAGACTCACTGGATGTATGTAACCAACTTCAACAAATTGAAGTGAATTACAAAATAAATTTTCAACCATTAACGAAATAAAAGAGGCTTATTCTTTGGAGTGTAAATTCTATATTGTCATTAAAATAGAAAAAGGAAACGCCCCTTTTTTATATTTTCATAAAGATATTATAAAATTTGCTTCAAGTATAGAGGCTGAATTTGATGTTGATTTGTACGCTAATCCATATGAAAGTGACTTTAATCAATAAAAAAAGTTTCAACAAACTGGATGCTTTGCTTCAACAAGGGAGCTAGGCATTTTCTTATTGAAGTAACGGAACAGTTTAGCTGAAGAAGGAATTAATGTTCCGCTTATTAAGCTATTATTTCAACTAACGGTAGGTTAGCGAATGAAGACTTTAAGCTTTAATTTCAATTGTTGATTACGTGATGCTAAAATAAATAAGTACAACAACGACTACTTTGAGGTGTAAGAATGAAGTTAGATAAGTTTACAATTGGACAGGTGTTCCAAACTAAATCAATAAAATTAACAAAAGAGGATATTGTGAGGTTTGCAGGTGAATTTGACCCTCAATATATGCATTTGGATGAGGAAAGAGCAAACCAAGGAAGATTTAATGGAATTATTGCTTCTGGAATACCTACGCTAGCCATCTCTTTTAAGCTTTGGGTTGAAGAAGGTTATTATGGAGATGATGTCATTGCTGGAACAAGGATGAATAATATTAAATTTATCAAGCCTGTGTATCCTGAAGATGAATTGAATCTCATTATTAAAGTTATTGATAAGAAAGCAATTAAAGGTGAAACAGGTATTCTTACTGTATTATTATCTACCTTTAATGATAAGGAGGAAAAAGTTTTTGAGGGTGAATTGTCCGTATTGATAAAGCGATGAAACGGTAATCAAAACCGTAGATTTCTTTTTTGACTACGGGTAAAAGTTTAATATACGGAGCTGCCGCTTGGCAGCTTTTACTTTTATCCAGCTTAAGGTTGGGTTAGTGAAAATTCATTGTTGCCAATGAAGAGGGTTGTTTGTTGAGGATTACTTTTAAATAATTATAGTCTATTTTTATGGTAAAATTATGATTATTTTTTGAACCAACGAACGTTGCAGGTTAAATATAAGAAGGCTTTGTTTACTTCGAAATTGAAGGAGTGGAAAGCAATGAAAACGAGAGAGGAAGCAATTGATTTCTGTTTGAAATTAGAGTACACATATGAAGATTATCCGTTTCGAGATAAGAATTGGGCATTGATACGACATAAAGAAAATCAGAAAGTCTTTGCTTGGATTTTTGAAAGAAACGGACATATTTGGATTAATGTGAAGTGTGAAACCGGTTGGTTGGACTTCTATCGCCAGAAATACCATTCTGTAGTTCCAGCTTATCATCTTAACAAAGAGCATTGGAATTCTATCATTCTTGATGGTACCATTCCAGAGGAAGAAATATACGAAATGATAAGAAAAAGTTATTATTTAACCAAGGCAAAAGAATGATGATTTTAGTCACAATTGTTAGGAAAATACTATATCACGAATTTCCAATTGAATATGCATTTAATGAGGGAAAGGGAGATGAATTCTTCCTTTTTTTGGAACACTTGAAGGACTTGTGGGTTCTCTCTCCAATAATATGTTGTACAAATTGTTAATGGTTGCTGAGGCTACCATTTTTATTTATGAAAGCAAAGATTGTAAAAAAAATATACTTAAAGGGGCAAGAGTTAAAGGTCAGAGTTGTCATTGCGGCAGCTCTTTCTTATTGAACGGATAAGTAAGCAAAGGAGGTTTAAACGATTCTTTTTCACTTGCTGAATATGTGATGCTAATATAAACAAATACAGTAATTACAAAATAGAGGTGTAGGAATGAAGTTAGATGAGTTTACAATTGGACAAATGTCTAAGTTAAACGGTGTACCAATTAAAACATTAAGATATTATGATGAAATCGGACTATTTCAACCACATAAAGTCGATGCCACTACTGGTTATAGATATTATACGCTCGAACAAATTAAAAAATTGGACTTAATCCTATTTTTGAAAAGCATCGGTATTCCGCTTAGAGAAATCCAAGAAAATATTGAAAAAAATACTTTAGAACAATTTATAAACATGCTGCAAAAGTACAAAAACGAAAGTGAAAAGAAAATCTTAGAACTACAACATATTCAAAATCATTTGAACAAAAAAATTCATGAACTATCGAGTTTGCAAATATATAGACAATACAATCAACCTATTATTAAAAATATGTCCGTTAGGAAAGTTATTCAAGTCAATACCCCACTTAAAAACATCCAGGATATTGAGCCTTTGCTCCGAAAAATTAAACATGGAACGCAATCTACGTTACCAATTGTTATCGGTAACGTTGGATATATTATTTCAAGTGAAGGAAGTTCCCCATTTTATGAAGGGTTATTTGTCACCATTGAGGATGAACAAAAACTGCCGGTCGAATTATTGTACACATTACCTGCAGGAGAGTACGCATTTTTTTATGTGAATACCGATTATGAGCATATCCGGTCCACTTGCATGGAATTATTATCATATCTAGAAAGTATTGGACGAGAACCGAATGGCCCCTTTTACATTCGAAATATCGTAAATTCCTTTCTATCTAATAATAAAGAAGAATGGATAAAAGAAATTCAGATTTCCATAAAGCCTTTGATTGTACAGTAACTGAAGAAGGGTATGATGACGGCGGCTATAAGTAGATATTATTAAGGTTTTAAAGGTATCTGTAGCAAGTTCGTTTAAGCTGGAAGGCTAATTTGAGCTAAAACAGATCAGAATTATATCATTGACTATCCAGTAACTGGAGGGTTTAATATAGAAATATTCTGATTGAAAGTAGTGAAGAAACAACATGAAGCAACCGAAACTTTGGACTAAGGACTTTATCATTATCTCTTTAACAAACTTTTTTACCCATATTGTTTTCTACATGTTAATGGTAACGATAGCCATGTATGTATCAACAAAATTTCATTTGAGTCAAAGTATAGCTGGATTAGCTACGGGAATTTTCGTTCTAGCTTCTTTAATGGCTCGGATTTTTGCTGGAAAATATATGGATAGTATTGGACGTAAACGAGTATTAATAGGTTCTCTGATAATATTTGTAATGGCAATGTTTCTCCATTTGTGGGCAAACAGTTTAGTTTTCCTCTTGATTATTCGTTTTATTCATGGTGCAGCACATGGACTTGTTACAACAGCTGCAGGTGCAATTGCAGCTGATCTTATTCCCGATGAACGTCGCGGAGAAGGAACAGGTTATTATGCAACAAGCATGAATTTAGCGATGGCCGTTGGGCCATTTATCGGAATCTTCATTAGTGTACACGGAAGTTTTCAAATGATTTTTCTTATTGGAAGTATCGTCGCTTTGATTGATTTAATTGTGACATTATTTGTAAAAGTGCTGGAGATTGATCTTTCCGAAAAAGAGTTGAAAAATCCAGCTGGATTTAACTGGAGAGATTTTATGGAGACTAGAGCTCTTCCTATTTCCGTTGCCGTTTTCTCCATTACCCTTGCTTATACAAGTTTGTTATCCTTTTTGTCCCTTTATGCAAAAGAAATTGATTTAGTGGGTGTATCCAGCTTTTTCTTCATCGTTTATGCCATTGCATTGCTTGCATTACGACCATTTACTGGAGTATGGTTTGACAAATTTGGAGAAAATCGTGTGACCTATCCGCTTATCATTTGTTTAGCTATTGGATTTTTATTTTTAAGCCAAACGCATAACGGAATTCTCTTTCTCGTGGCTGGCGCATTGATTGGGATTGGCTACGGCACCCTACTATCAAATTTTCAAGCAATTGCCATTCAGCAATCCCAACCTAACCGTAAGGCACTAGCGACCTCCACCTTTTTTATTATGCTAGATTTAGCTAATGCCATTGGGCCTTATTTAATGGGAATCTTAATTGGATTTATGAGTTTTCGCCATTTATATCTAAACATGACAATCTGGATTATTATATGTATGGGTATTTATTATGTAGCACACGGTAAAAAAGCAGCAATTCAAAGAGTGGTTTAAAAAAAGAGTAACTTTTCCTTTTTCAATATTCCACAAACGGGCGCAATTCTGCAATAAGAATTGTGCTCTTTCTTCATGTAAAGGCCATTTAACTGAATAAATCTAACCGTTTCCTTTAGAAACGGTTAGATTGACGAGAGAAAGTTTATTCACTCGTATTTCTTTAAAACAATAGCTGCATTATGTCCTCCGAAACCAAATGAGTTAGATAGACCCGTATTTATTTTCACTTGGCGGGCAATAGAAGGTACATAATCGAGATCACATAATGGATCAGGATTTTCTAAGTTAATTGTTGGAGGAATTATCCCCTCCCTTAAACTCATTGCTAAAGCAATTGCTTCAACTCCACCGGCTGCCCCTAACATATGACCGAGCATAGATTTATTAGCCGTTACTGGAATCTGATAAGCTTGTTTGCCAAACAGCTGCTTAATAGCCATCGTTTCGGAGATGTCTCCCACTTTTGTGCTTGTTGCATGGGCACTAATAACATCAATTTCTTCAGGGGATATATTAGCATTTTTTAAAGCTGATCTCATTGCAAGATAGGCACCTTTACCTTCAGGATGTGTAGCTACGATATGGTGTGCGTCTGAACTTGCACCATAACCAATGACTTC
>JAUZQA010000327.1 GCA_030705665.1 Bacillota bacterium | reverse complement strand
TTTGGGTCGTGATATGGTGGAAATTCGGCAAAGATACTCCAGCACAACATTCTAAAATAACAAACCAAGAATTGGAATATATCCATGCCGATCAAGGTTCCCAGCGGCATCTGAATCAGAACGGAGGAATCTTAACAAAAAAGGAAATCCTCTCAACAAAATCTGTATGGTTCTGTGCGTTATCTTATTTTTGTGCAAACTATCTTTTTTTCTTATTTATGACTTGGCTGCCGACATACTTTGTGAATGGACGGGGCCTAAATCTGCAAAGTAGTTCATTGTATTCAATGTTACCTTATCTTGTATCAATTTTCACCTACCCAATTGGCGGTTATTTAGCTGATGCAGCTTCAAGAAAATTTGGGCAAAACATTGGAAGGAAGTTATTTCCAATTATTGGACTATCTGTAGCTGGAATATTCTTGCTCCTTGGGTCAAGGGCAACCAGTGTAGGAGCTGCAGTTACACTGATTTCAGCATCCAATGGGTTTTTAACTCTTACGATGGGCGGATTTTTTACCATGCCAATGGTCTTTTCTCAAAAAAATGCCGGTATGATAACAGGCGTCTTTACTACTCTTGGAACTGTAGCCGGAATCCTGGCCCCGTCTGTGACAGGCTTTATCATTGATATTACAGGGAAATATGACTTTGCCTTATATGTTGGCGCATTTGTCGCAATAACGGGGGCGGTTTTGTTATTAACACTCTGTAAGGTCGCACCGATTGAAAAAGTTACTGACAATGAAAAAAGTTTATTAGCAATTCCCGATAATGTTGTTTGAGTGAACGAATTCCTAAAAATCCAAATTAGAAAAATAGATAAATGGAGGGAAATTTTATGGATATTTTAGTTTGTGTTAAACAAGTACCTGATACAGCAGAGATTAAAATTGATCCAGTGACAAACACACTAATTAGAACCGGTGTGCCAAGTATTGTGAACCCATTTGATAAACATGCGTTGGAAGCAGCCGTACAGCTTAAAGAAGTACATGGAGGAACGGTAACGGTCATCAGTATGGGCCCCCCGCAGGCAAAAGCTGCTTTAAAAGAATGTATATCGATAGGAGCAGACAGAGCTGTATTAGTGACCGATAAATTATTTGGCGGATCTGATACATTTGCGACAAGTTACATCCTGGCCAACGCGATTAAAAAGCTCGGAAAGTTTGATCTGGTCCTATGCGGTAAACAGGCAATCGACGGCGATACAGGGCAAGTCGGTCCGGCACTTGCGGAACATCTAGGCATTGCTCAAATTACATATGCCGCAAAAATTGATGTGGAAGGTGCCAAAATAACCGTAAAGCGTGAAATGGAAGAAGGCTACGAAATTATTGAATCGAAGCTTCCTGTTGTTTGCACCGTGGTAAAATCCATCAACGAACCAAGACTCCCGACGATCAAAAGTAAATTGGCAGCGAATAAAGCAGTGATTGAAGAAATTGCTTTTGTGGATATGCCGGATATGGATAGAACGAAAATTGGTCTTAAAGGTTCACCTACAAGAGTAAAAAGATCTTATACACCGCCAAAAAGAGAGTCTGGGATTAAGATTCAGGAACCAAACGCTAGTGCGTCTGTTTACAAATTAATGGGTAATTTGCTTGAAGCAAAGCTTGTTTAAAGGGGGAAGTAATCATGGATTTTTCACAATATAAGAGTATATGGGTCTTTATTGAAACATATGAAGGACAAGCAAAAAATGTGGGTTTAGAGCTTTTAAATCAGGGGAAAATTCTTGCGAAATTCAATAATGAAAAGGTTGTTGGGGTAGTAATTGGAGAGGATGTTAATCATGTTATTAAATCAGCAATAGCTTATGGTGCAGATGAAGTGATAGCCGTTGAAGGTAAGGAATATAAAGATTTCTCTACTGACGGATACTCCAATGTTATGGTTCAGTTAGTGGAAAAGTATAAACCAGCCGCGATTTTAATTGGTGCCACGCATAATGGAAGGGACTTGGGATCAAGGGTATCCACCAGACTGGAGACAGGATTAACCGCAGATTGTACTCAATTAGATGTCAATGAAGATGGAACCATTGCATGGACAAGACCTGCATATGGCGGTAACCTGATGGGTACCATTATTTGCTCGACCAGACCACAGATTGGAACGGTTCGCCCAGGAGTTTTTAAAAAAGCGGAGAAGGATGCTACCAGAACAGCATCTATTTTGTATGAAGATATTAAAACACCTGCAGACCAAATAAGGACAAAGATTGTCGAGGTTATTAAAGCTACAGCTGAAGCGGGAGTTAAACTTGAAGAAGCAGAAGTGATCGTTGCCGGAGGAAGGGGCGTAGGAAAAGCCGAGAACTTTAAACTTCTTGAAAAATTAGCGGAACAATTCGGCGGAGCAGTGGCGGCATCGAGAGCATGTGTTGATGCGGGATGGATATCCCCTCTTCAGCAGGTTGGACAAACAGGAAAAACAGTAGGACCCAAAATATATATTGCTTGCGGCATTTCAGGAGCAATTCAACACGTTGCGGGAATGTCTTCATCAGAAGTGATTATTGCAATAAATACGGACCCTGATGCACCTATTTTTGATGTTGCTGATTATGGAATTGTTGGAGATATGTTCGAGGTAATCCCGGAATTTATTCATCAAATTAAGAGTGCCAAAGGTGAACTGGTAATGGCATAAGCGGTCAACGATCCCAATTTAATACAGCCTTTAATAAAAAAGACACAAAAGTTAGAATGCTTTTGTGTCTTTTTTCTGGTTGTTGAGAAATGGACATTTTCGGACAAATGAAGGCAAAATTTAAGTTAGCCTAAAAAGTGGACACAGACAAATGAGATTTATTTTATAATACAATCATCATCAGTACGATGAAGGACAAAGTCAGGCTAGGAAATAAGGGAAATGTCTTTCATGGGTACGATGAAGGACAAAATCAGGTTAGGAAATAATGGAAATGTCTTTCATGGGTACGATGAAGGACAAAATCAGGTTAGGAAATAATGGAAATGTCTTTCATGAGTACGGTGAAGGACAAAGTCAGGCTAGGAAATATGGGAAATGTCTTTCATGAGTACGGTGATTACATCAGTACTGTCCGAAGTTTTTCTTACAATAGTTTCTCGACACTCTGAAAAAAGACACAAAAGTTAGAATGCTTTTGTGTCCTTTTTTATTAGGATATATAGATAAAAACTATGAATTTGTCCCTTTTTTTCAATTAGACTTTAAAAAATATGTATCTTATAATCAAAATGTAAATTCATTAATGAGTTTTAAGCGCACAATATAGAATATTTATTTTTTTTATTGCACTTTGTGAAATGTATCACAAAGTGTGTCGGATTTGTGAAAACAGCATGAATTTTGAGGAGGAGCTACAATGGCAGATCAGGGACGTATTGATGGGAGAACAAAATTAATTGGATTAACGGCAACACCAATTGGCCACTCTTTATCACCGGCAATGCATAACATGGCATTTCGCAAACTAGGATTGAATTACGTTTATATGGCATTTGAAGTAGGGAATGAAGAATTAGCTGATGTGGTTACAGGATTTCGTGCTTTAGGACTACGTGGCTGGAATGTTTCAATGCCAAATAAAACAAAAATTCTTCCGCTATTAGATGAACTATCACCTGCGGCTCAATTTGCAGGAGCGGTAAACACGGTTGTAAATGAAGATGGGAAGCTGATCGGTCATATTACAGATGGAACTGGCTATGTACGTGGCTTACAACAAAATGGTGTTGATATTAAAGGAAAGAAAATAACGCTTTTAGGTGCAGGCGGTGCTGCAACTGCCATTGCTATTCAATGTGCAATAGATGGTGCATCTGAAATTCATATTTTCAACACAGATGATCAATTTTACGATCGAGCGGTAAAAAATGCGGATATCATCAACAATGAAATACAAGGAATTAATTGCAAAGCAACAGTTAATCGACTTGATAACTTGGAATTGTTAAAGGCATCCATTGCAAACAGTGATATTTTAACAAATGGAACAGGTGTTGGGATGAAACCGCTGGAGGGTCAAAGCTTAATTCCAGATGTATCATGGCTCCGTCCAGAGCTAATTGTTTCAGACGTTGTCTACATTCCTCGTAAAACTAAATTGCTTGAAATGGCAGAATCTGTTGGCTGTAAAGCGATCAATGGTTTAGGTATGATGCTTTGGCAGGGAGCGAAGGCATTTGAAATTTGGACAGGGCAGGAAATGCCGGTAGAATACGTAAAGGAAGAAATGAAGCTATAATGTTAAAGTCCTATGGGGAGACTAATAATTGGATGTTTCCCCATAACCTTAATGTACGGATAGCCTCTAAAAAAACTGAAAAGCTGAAAGAGGAGAAAAATTATGAATAAAAAGTATTATCCTACTGCATTCTTATTATATTTTACTTATTTGTTACATGGAATTGGGGTTTCGATTTTAGCACAATATAAACCAAGCTTTGCGCAAGCATGGGGAGCATCTAAACTAGCAGATGGTACATTTGATGTAAGTATGGTGCTTACCGTTATTGCTGCATTAGGACTAGGCCGTTTAATTTCACTTCCTATAGCTGGACCCGTTTCTGACAGGTTTGGTCGTAAAGCATCTGGTCTAATCGGTATTGCATGTTATGTTGTTTACTTCATTGGGATTGTGTTCTCGCCAAATATGTATGCTGCATATGTATTTGCTTTGTTCGGCGGGGTGGCTAACTCTTTCATTGATACTTGTGTTTATCCGTCAGTTACTGCTATCTTTTCTCAAAAAAGTGACGTGGCAAACCTGTTTGTTAAGTTCTCTATCTCAATCGGACAATTTATCCTTCCTTACCTAATTGGTTTCGTTGCTTCAAGCACAATGTCATATAAAACATTATTTTTCGCAGCGGCCGTACTTCTTGCCGTTTCGGGTATGTTAATCGCATTTATGCCATTTCCTGATACAAAAGGCAATACCAATGCCAATGCTGACGGCAAAGCAATAAAAGAAAAAATGAAATTTACTCCTGTCACTTGGGCCATCATCATCATCGGATTTACCTGTACATCTACATTCCAATTATGGTTAAATGCAAACCAAGAATTAGGGAAATTATATGGTTTAGCAGATCCTAGTAAAATT
Source organism: Bacillota bacterium (assembly GCA_030705665.1). The sequence continues at coordinate 20 of JAUZQA010000327.1, read as the reverse complement.
CAATCTTATTATGCAATCGG
>JAUZQA010000326.1 GCA_030705665.1 Bacillota bacterium | reverse complement strand
CGGCCATGATTTAGTTCCTTCCTTTCTAACCTTAGCAAATGTCGCATTAAGTCAAACCATAAAGTTCTTCTACTACCTTAATATAGTCAATCCTCGGCTGAAAACCAAGTGGTATATAGTGCGCTACTTGGTCAATTTCCGCTTTTGTAATAGATTTTCTTCCACCGTTTTTCATTCTGTACCAAAACGTCATCAAATGTTCTGCCTCAAGCAAGTATACCTGTTCATATACTGTGAACCGTAAAATAACAAAGCAAACTCCACCTTGTTTTATGACGGCCTCCATATGGAGAATTTGATGCTCATGGAAGTTTTTCAAAGGAAAGGAAGAATGATTTTGCGTTTCCTTTGCCTCAAAGTCGATATATTTTCCTTTATAAATTCCATTGTAATCCGTAGTGGAAGCTTGTTTAAAATAAGCTTCTTTAATTACTGCAGCACTTCGTCTTGGATAATCCACTTGAACGATTTGGACAGGGGTTGGTTTTTTATGAATTACGGCAATCTCTCTTTCAAGATAATATACATTTGTTTCGTTTAAATCCTCCTCTAGTGTCATTCCTCTATTACTAAAAGATTCATTCGTTTTTTTTATGATATTAGGCCTGGAATTACTTGCCAAGGGAATGTATCGTTTTCCATTGGGATAGTGGAAACTCATGAAAGTCACCTCACAAACTACTACCTATCATATCAAATTTACGTGAATTTGGCAGGAATAAAACGAAGGAATTGATACATTTTAATAAATAGCAAATATATTGTCATAATGAAAAGTAATAAGGGATGATAACGATGCATCATCTTTTAGAAGAAGAAAAAAACTTGATTAACCGAATTTTGTTTGAAACAAATAAAAATAACACCGATAATATTTTAAGGACATCAGCCTATTTTACTTTTTATAAAAAAAATCCAGATATATCTTGGGCATTCCTGGCAAGTATGGTATCCAGAAATGGCGGATGGAATATGTGTGATCTGGAGGGCTCTATCTTTCCATATTTGCTGGAAACGAAGACCAGAAAACAACTATTTCTTACATATGAGCGTGCAAATTGGCTGATTTTTCACGATGTATTTCCACAGCTATTAATTTATCAATATTCAATCGAAAAGAATCACCCAATGTTCCACTTGCTTCCTCATTTCCATGTATCTGCTTTTATTCAAAAAGAGTGGATTAGATATTGGAAATATAGAGATCGAAATCGGTTAATGTCATCGTTAATTATTAACGAACAAAATGTGATTCAAACACCGGTTATTGAACATCCAATCTATAAAAGCAGGGTTTTTCATTCCGTTATATTTTCATTACAGGATTGGCTTCATTTTAGTTGTGTTCTATTTCCAACCTGTGGAGGAGAACTTTACGGTGCAAGTGTTAATGGATTTCGGTCTCTGTCAAAAAGAATTAATTTAGGAAAACGTCTGGCCAATATTCTCTTTCATCCAAGACTGTTTCCATATTTTTATGAGTTTGCCGAAAAAACTCCTCACACGGGGTCAAGAGCTGATTATGAACAATATTTTATCACATTGCATCCATCAAAAAGGGATACCCCTTTTTTAAGAACAACATTTCCAGTGATTAAACACCATATTCACACTTATGAAGATTGGAGTTTAAAGCGATTTGTTTCTCCTTCATGGTTATATTTCCCGGCTCGCCATCGTCACCCAATCCATCTTACAGATTGGTATATAACCAAAAAAGAGCAGCTGCAATTAATGCTGCAGATGAAAAAAGTTATGGACATAAAAAGTAAGTTTTAAAAAGCAAGGGAAGCCCCTTGCTTTTTAAATTTTACTATTCTGCTGGACGATTTTCGCCTACTAATTTTTTATCTCCATAACCAGTCTTTTTTTCGGGTCCTCTTTGATCTGATTTTTTGTTTTGTCTATTCTTTTTTGACATCTTAAACACCTCCACACAAATAGCTTGCACTATTTAAAATTGTTTCATGCGACCTTTGGATGATGTCGAAAGAAACCTTTAAACTGCCACTTTGGCACTTTCTTTGCCGAATCACTTCTAGTTTTGTCAAGGTGGAAGGAAGATAAAAATTTAGAGAGAATTTTTATCATTAAAGAAACCCTTAGGAGGTCTATGAAATGAATGAGCCGACCACGGAGAAAGAAAAATTACTTATGATTTTTTCAGAAATGAACGATCAATTAGCCGAGTTAGAATCGATCCTAAAAAAATCCTTTTCAGACCTTCACAAGGATTTAATCCGTGAAGAAGAAGATAAGCTCTCTTTATCTGAAACCAGAATTTCACATCTGGAAAAAAGCTTGGCACAAGAAGAAGTATCCATAAATGATAAAACAAAGAATCCTTTTGGGAAAAATCAATCTGTCGGTTTGAAGTTTGAATTAGGTTTTAATTGAGGTAATGAGTGTAGTCTTGCAATAAAAAGAAAAGGGATTGCTGAAAATCAGCAATCCCTTTGATCTTATCCTCTTTGTTAAAATCCCTTTGTTGTTTTAAATTTAATTTGTGTGGCTGATGAGGGAGTTATCGTTATCGCTATCTGGAACCATTGCGCCCTTTGCCTCAAGGTCGCGGATTAGAAGGCTGTACTCTTTAATGTTAATCTCGTTGTGAATATATGCTTTTTTCGCAAAATCCAATAATTGATTAACGTTATCAGTAGAAAAGTCCTTACTTTGAATAAACCTATTTTTTAATTCGCTAATGTTCAAGATCGTTCTCCTCCTTCATCGTTTTTTTTATCATACCATGAAAAACCTTATTTTTTAGTTTTTAAAAAATTGAGACTTCCGACAGGTTATGCTATTAAATGACATTGCCTGTCTAATTTTAATGGATTGATTTTTGTTGCTTTTTACTCATGAAGGGAATCTTGCTAAAGGATTATCGAAAACATACTAAGCTTTAGAATCACGTTTTGAAAGTTGGAACATAAAGTGTAATGATGAATAACGGAGGAGATGTTTGCCCATGTTTGAAAATACGAGAAGGACACAGCATTTCAATAATGGAAACTCGGGGCAAATGATGCAGCAATGGAACAATGGTTATGGTAGAAATTATTCACATCCCCATCAATACACTACACCACCACTTCATAACCCTGATTGGCATTCGTTTCAACCACAAAATCCATATTATCCTGGGCAATATCAGCCATTAAGCCATGGTTATAACCCCTATGCAAACCAAGCTTCTTACCAAGTTCAGCCTTCGGCGCAAAAGGATTCACAATTTCTTTTCCAAAATCCTCTGCAGCCACAGGAAAAAATCTACCCCTACCAAAATACGCAACCGCCAATGAATGGTTATATCAATCCCTATCCTAAGCACAATATGCTCCCAAAACAACCTGGGGGAATGAATTCATTAATGAATTCATTTAAATCACAAGATGGCTCGGTTGATTTTAACAAAATGATGAATACCGCAGGACAAATGATGAACGCAGTGACACAAGTGACATCGTTAGTAAAAGGTCTTGGTGGCATGTTTAAAGTATAGGTGATCAGAATGAGAAAAATGAAAAAAGACGGCAAAAAGCCGTCTTTATTTATTTTGATAAGATCATGTGAAGTTACTCTTCAATATCAATAATTTTCCCTTTACCTTGGGGGATACAAATTTGGAGAAGTCCATTACGATAATATGCTCTAATCTTTTTTTCGTCGATTGCCTGTGGAAGGGCAATTGTTTTTGACGAATATTGTCGAAATTGTTTTTGCTTAAAAACTTGATTGATTTCATTTTCTTCCAATTCTATTTGCTGATTTTTAATTGAAATGGTTAATAGATGCCCTTGAATGTTTAATTGAATTTGCTCCCTCTTTATACCTGGTAATTCAGCTGAAACAATATATTCCTTGCCATTGTCCATCGTATCTACTGGAAAGCTAAATCCTTGGTGGGGAAAGGGAGTTTTAAAAAAATTATCCATTTGCTGTAAAAATCCTTGAATTGGCTTTTCATTGAAGAAGTTTTGCATGGATCTTATTAACTCTCCAAAAGGTGGCTCTGGTTTATTTTTATTAGTACCGTTTGGATCCCCTGGAAGCATAGATGACATAAGTCATACCCCTCTCTTAGCGGAAATTCACACATTATCATATGTTTATATTTTTAATTGGTTCGAATTTTTGCCATAACTTTTTGAATGAATTGTGACAATTCGGAACGGTGTGATCTAGGTCACACTAAAGTAGTGATTAACTTTGTATGCTAATACTGTAAATTATAGGGAAAGCGGGGAAATATAATGTTCTGTTATCAATGTGAACAAACACCATCAGGCGGTTGTAAGGTGGTTGGTGTTTGTGGAAAAGACGAAACAATCGCAAGCTTACAGGATACGATTATTTTTGGTCTAAAAGGAATTGCTGCTTATCGTACCCACGCAAACCAACTAGGATACACTGACCCATTCGTAGATGCAACTACACATGAAGCGCTATATATGACACTAACCAATTCCAATTTCAACGTACAAGAGCATATTGATATGGCTATGAAGGTTGGCCGATCTGCGGTACGGATTATGGAGGTTCTAGACGAGGCTCATACAAATCGTCTTGGAATCCCGCAGCCAATTCGTGTAAGTCAGAATAAAATTGAAGGTAAATGTATTGTGGTAACAGGTCATAATCTATTTGCCTTAGAAGAATTATTAAAGCAAACTGAGGGGAAAGGAATCAATATTTATACTCACTCAGAAATGCTGCCTGCACATGGCTATCCAGAATTAAAGAAGTATTCACATCTCAAGGGGAATATCGGAAAAGCCTGGTATGATCAACGCCGTTTATTTGAAAACTTCCCAGGTGCAATTTTAGCTACTACGAACTGCGTAATGCCAATTAAAGGTACATACGCTGATCGGATGTTCAGTTATGAAGTAGCTGGCTTGGAAAATGTCCTAAAAATTGAAAATGATGATTTTAGCCCATTGATCGAAAGAGCTTTGGAGCTCCCAGAGGCAAATATTGAATCTGAAGAAACATTACTAACCGGATTCCATCATGAAACCGTCCTTGGTTTAGCACCAGAAGTGATCGCCGCAGTTAAGGAAGGAAAAATTAAAAGATTTTTCGTTATCGCCGGCTGTGACGCACCAGGACAAGGTGGAGAATATTAT
>JAUZQA010000325.1 GCA_030705665.1 Bacillota bacterium | reverse complement strand
CTGGAGCGGAAATCAGCAGCCCAATTTAACACAGCCTAGGGATAAAAAATATTATAGAAATTACAGGTGATGAACATTTTAGAAATTAAAACATCTTCCATAAGTGATGGAGAATTTAATCGTGGCGTATTTGCAACCGTTGATATAGCGAAAGGTCAGCTGATCCATGAAGCTCCAGTCCTCCCCTACCCTAATGAGGAACATGTTCATATTGAAAAAACTTTACTAGCCGATTATGCTTTCGAGTATGGCAGTAAGCATACTGCGCTCCTGCTTGGATATGGTATGCTTTTTAATCATTCGTATGAGCCTAATGCCAGATATGAGATTAACTTTCCGAACAATACATTTGACTTCTATGCCTACAAAGATATAAAAGCAGGAGAAGAGGTCTTTATCAACTACAATGGTTTTGTTGACGATAAGGAACCGCTCTGGTTCGATAAAGAAAAAGATCCAAACAATGATTAATAAGCTGGAGAAAATTAGCTTTTTAAAAAGCCTTGCTATCTAGTAGCAAGGCTTTTGTTCCTTAAATGGTAAAAAAATCCTGTGAACAGACGATGTGCTTTTGTGGGCTAACCTAATGGTTTAACAGTTTCAGTACGCTTTCTTCAAAATCTGCTTGATTGATATCCAACCCCATCAGTTCATTTCTAAAGGATTTAAACCTTCCATTCTTTGCTTCTAGCGTAAAATATCCTCTTTGGCTTAAAGGATTTATATCCCCTATAATTGTTTTTCTCCGTACCGGATCAAACAGATTTAATAAATTAGGATTGCTTGGGTGTTGTCTGAACCTACAACCATGTTCCACACAAATTCTTATGATATTCCGGACCTTCGGATGAACGATACTCTCCACTTTCTTTCGCACTTCTTCACTGGTCATGGTTGTTGCCCTCCTTTAATGTCTGAATATCATACGCTGGGATGCTTGGATAAATGCCTAACCATTCTCCATTTTTTTCTAAATGACTAAGTTGGACTTATTGCCTTCATTATCCTTCCTTATTCCCTTTATTCTGCCTTTTCCGTACTTAATTGTTTTAATCCCCATATGCTTATTATATGAGGAGTGAAAACTATGCAAAATAAACAGTTTGATATTGAAACACTTAAACTTATTAGAAATAAACTGGATTATATTTACTCTATTGCTAAATCAAATTACAATGACCACCCAGAATTAATGGATACAATTGAAAATTTAGCCGAGGTTGCAAACCTGTTTGCCAATTGTAGAATTCAAGAGTTAAACGACTCCATACAAACCTCCAGTCCTCAAGGATTTATAGTGTCTAAACTGGGAAACGCATACTCCAGAATGAAAAATTATGAGAAACAAAAAAACGATGACTTTCCTCCTTGGGAGCTCTAAGAATGCTCTGATATTGTACAGTTTTTTGAATTAAGTAAAAAAAAGGCAAGCCGGATTACAGGCTTGCCTTTTTGAGAGTTTAAAAAAGTGTTGGAGATTATCCGCGTCTTCCGCCTCTGCCACCTTGTTTTGCACCAGTGTTCTTTTTGAGGGTAGACAAATTCTCTTCACTTGTCTTTAAATAACGGCTGATTTTATCTTCAAAGCTTTCCTTTGGTTTGAAATTACCTTTTGAACGAAAGTCTTTTGAGCGACTATCAGCTCTTCCTTGGCGTTGTGGGCGCTGTCCATAAGAAGAGGTCTGTCCTTCTGGTCGATCTATTGCTTTTTTAATTGACAACGCAACTTTTCCATCTTTCTCACTGAGGACTTTTACTAAAATCATGTCACCTATTTTAAGATGGTCATTCACATCTTTTACATAACTATCAGCAACTTCACTGATATGCACTAGACCATTTGATCCTCCCGGTAACTCCACAAAAGCTCCAAAATTAGTAATTCCTGTTACTTTACCTTGTACTTTACTACCAATTTCAACTGACATAAAAATGATGTTCCCCCTCAAAAATGTTAAAACAACTATATTATAACAAGTTTTTAGGAGTAATATCAATAGCTGCATTTTTTTTACTTGCAAAATAATCTTTTTTTTTGTCAGCTGACTACAACCTTAGTTTTGTATCGTATATGATCATATATCCATTTTGCATCAGGAACAGCCAGACGAACACAACCATGTGATGCCTTATGGCCTAGCTTCTTTGCTTCACTTTGAATCACATTACCGTTTTTGTCCATTGCAACAGAGTGAAATAAAAACTCTCCATGGTTTTTCCATGAAACCCAGTATTTCGCCCCTTCTTTTTCACTTGCATTATAAAAGCTTGTCCCTCTTTCCTTCTGAATATAAAAGGTTCCTTCAGGAGTAGATGTGTCGGGATTAATATCTAAACCAGTAGAACAGATCATAGTGTAGATTGTCTTATTTCCCTTCATAATAAATACTCTTTGTTTTTCTTTAGAAACTTTTATCCAAATCGAATCATTTTGGCCTATGACTGGATAAGCCCCTCCAGAAGGCTTTAACCAATTAACAGTATTAACATTTTTCACACTGTTTACCTGGTGCTTGTTTGTATGGCTTGGTACATGAGAGTTATAAAATCCAAATAGAAAAGTGAAACTTGCTGCTAAAAGCCCCAAAGCTATTTTGAATAATAGGGGAAGTTTATACATTCTGCATCCCTTCTCTCTACTTTTTATAAACCTGGCACCATTTGCAGAAAAAAGGCTCAGAGTAATAATCCTCAAAGCCCTTTTCGCTTATCTATTTTTTTAATAAACAATAACCGGTTCGTCCGCACTTAGATTGTTATAGACTGTTTGCATGATGCTTGGCGGGGTGTTAACGCAACCACCAGAACCATTATGAATATATGCCGTATTTGACCAGTTTTTCCGCCAGCTGGCATCGTGGAATCCTTCCCCGTCATTTGTAAAAGGAGCCCAATACGATACTGGAACACTATAATTTGCCATGCCATATTCACTGCCCTTGAGGATTGACGGTGATTCTTTATAAAGGATATACCACACACCTGGATGTGTACTTTCACCAACGTCCTGTCTGCCGGTTACAACATTAGTCGTGAGTATCATTTGACCGTTTCGATAAAGCCAAATCTGTTGATCTTGAATCGATACTTCCGCATAGGTGTCACCGATTCCATTGTTGGTAGTGTTATTCAGGCCGATCGCTTTTTTGTTCCAGCCATTCCCATAAAAATTAGAAGCAGTGATTGCATTTTGACCTTTTTCAAAGGCATTCTGAATCTGATTTGTTTCTTTTTCAACATCCAGGGCCCAGCCATACGTTTGTCCTTTAACAGTAATAACAGAACCTGTATGGGTCTTAAACTGGAAATTTTTATTTAACGTTGATTGTGAAGCATTAATATTCGTTATCACATTTTTAATATTGCTTGGGTCAATGGTAAACTGCCCATCGTTTGTTATAGAACCATTTTTAATGACATCACTGCCTTTTATTGTATACACTTGGCCCTGTACCGTGTAGCTTACTGTCCGCTCCAGGAGATCTTGCAGTGACTTCTCTTGCTTTTTCACAATCGGACTGTTTTCTTTTACTGGCTGTATGTATTGGGGATTCAGGTGGATGACACTTTCGTATCCCTGTTTCTCATAATCTTTTAGCAATTTAGAGATGTCATATTGATCTCCATTACTACTTTTCGTAATCACAATTTTACCCTGTTCCAAATGAGCCGCCGCATCTTGGGGTGCTTTTAAACTCTTATTCATTTCCTGGAGTTTGTTTTCGATTTCGCTTTTCTCGACTTCACTTTGATGTTGATCCACTTTGATTGGTGTCAGAGAAAAATTTATGGCCTTTGAGGAAGGCCAAAATGTCTCTTGGCTTTTTAATATTTTCTTCACGCTAGACAAATCCGTGTTCGTAAACCCAATTTTTGTATCTTTTCCATCATAAATTTTGTCTTTACCAACATAGACCTCGTTTTTTAGGATTGAGGAGCTTAGCTTTTGTAATGCCTGATTAGCCCCCAGTCCACCGACGCTTATGCCATTAATGGTCACTTGTGAATTAAATCGGGTGGTTTGGTAATAGGAGAGGCCCCCAATTGCAAGTGCACCTGCCACAATAATCCCGCCAATTCCGAGTCCAATTTTCCATCCACTTGTCCATTTATAAGGATCGGACCTTTTATCTCCCACTTCTTCAACTATTTCACGTATTCCATTTTCCATTACCCTCACTCCGTTCACCTGATTGTCTCGCGTTTTTCGAAGTTATCAGTAGTATGTTTATTTTAGTAGATCGAACAGGATAGAATTTGTCATAATTTGCATGTGAATAAAATTTCTTTTTACACTCTATTACAATTTCATTAATTCTAAAGAACAGGGCGATCAAACTCGCTGAATTATTATAAAATTCTAAAATTAACTTTTCCTTAAATTAAAAACGAGGCTGATTCAAAAAGTCATCCTTTAACGACATTTTGAATCAGCCTCATGGTATAAAAAGATCAAGTGAGGGCCAAATCTTTTTTTGCTTCTGCGAATATATTATTTTTATCGTTTTCCAGATCGGCGATGATAGTCTCGTTCAATTTCTTCCTTCCAGCTGCGATCAATTTTCTTACCGCTGCGTATCTTCATGACAGCCTCGCTTACAACTTCATAATTTAATTGTGTTCCCATTTGATCGGCATGGTAATCAACGGCAAAGTCCTCGTCAATCCCAAATTGTTCGGCTGTTGAGATGGCATCAATATTCGCACCTAAGAACATGAATTCCCAGTCATATTTTTCTTTTTGATACTGAACCATTTTTTTAATTTGTGAGGCTGTAAACTTGTGGCTGGTATTTTCCAACCCGTCTGTTGTAATGACGAATAGCACCTTATTGGCCCGTTCATCCTCATGTGTTCTTTTTTGAACATTCACGATTTTTTGGATGGTAAAGCCAATGGCATCAAGTAAGGCAGTGGTGCCCCCTACCTCATAATCTTCACTGGTAATGGGAGAAATTCCTCTAATATTAATCCGATCATGTAATAATTCATAATCATGATTGAATAATACGGTGGTAACGATAGCCACACCTTCTGCCTTTTGTTGTTTTTTTAACATAGCGTTGTACCCGCCAATCGTATCTGCTTCAAGCCCAGCCATTGAACCACTCTTGTCTAAAATGAAAACCAATTCTGTTATATT
>JAUZQA010000324.1 GCA_030705665.1 Bacillota bacterium | reverse complement strand
TGATTTAAATGAGTTTTGGATGGGGGTAAATGTTGAACTTGAGCATGGTAGAAGGGACAGCAGAACAAACGTAACAGGGGATGACCCCCTTCTTACTGGGAAAATTGCTTGGGCCCACCTTAACGAGTTTCCCGATTATTATAAAAGATTAAAAGTACTTGAAGATGAAGCAAAAGCCTATTGGAAAAAATAAGCATGCTTTAAATCTGATTCACCGAGAGCCTTCTGTATTGAAGCCTCTCGGTTTTTTTACGAAAGTGTGGCTTTTGTACCTTTAATATTATAAATAAATTAGTAAACTATAGGTTGAAGTTGTAAAAGTGCAAGGAAACAACAACTTTTATCAAAATACGTTATAATGATAAAAAAATTTTTTTGAGGTGGATCGGCATTGGATTTTTATTCGAATTCAGATAATCAATTAGAAAAAGAAAATGACGAAGAATATAAAGAGAGAAAGTATCCATCTAGACTAGAAGCAAAAAGGGCAGAGAGAGAAAAAAGAAACAATGATAGGGCGATGGATATGAAAAAAGCTGATGGAGAGGGCGAAGCGGAAGAACTCGCCCCAACCAGATCCAAATCCAGATCGTCAAGCAAGAAAATGAAAGTTAAGATGCCAAGGGTAAAAATAGTTTTAAGGATAATAGCAGTAGTGGCTATTTTTTTTAACTTCAGATTCATTTTGAACTTTATGAAAGATCCAATGGGTACGTTTAATCACACATTAATCGTCATTGGTATATGTGTTGGGATTAATTTTATTGCCGTTTGGATTCTATTTCATAAAAGTTCGTTTTTGCGATTTTATCTTTCCTTATTTGCGATTTTAGGATCGTTTGGTTATTACTTCTACATAAATTATACGAGCCAAACCTTCTTGGGGAATAATCTAATATCTTCAGTACTTATGATTATTTCCGTATTAATGGCTGTAAATCCAAAGGTAAATTATTATTTGAAAGGTTTCATCTTTCTTTTGGTTCCTATTATTGGAATCTATTTTAGCGGTAATAGATTTGCCCTTGTATGGACGCTCATGTTTAATGCTGGACTGATCCTATTTTTTAGAGTAGCAAAATCAGATCAAAAGGACGTCCGTGCAAAAAGAAGAGAAAAGCAATCTGCGTAATCGCTTCACTCCAATGTGATAAAAGCTGCAGTATCTTTTGAGGTACTGGAGCTTTTCTTTTAGACTGACTGCATGAAATGCGGTTTGATTTTTACATAAAAAAGATCGTATAAATTGAAAATGAAAGATGGTTAAAGAGAATGTTTAGGATATTACAAACGGCCTATTATCATGGTGAAGAGGTTACCGTACATGGCTATAACAAACTTACAGAGATCTATACGGTTTATAATGAAAAAAGAGACAAGACATATATGCTTAAGGAAAATGAACTTTCATTAACTCCAACGAAAACGGAAACGAAAATAGTGAGAGAAAAAAATAATGAAAATTTTGATCAAGATTTAAAAGAGGATCACTCTATAGCTAACAAATATAAGGTAAGGGAGGATCGATTAAAACCTATTAAAAAGGCACTTTCTAGTTATATGGTTGAAGAAATCTGGGAAATGGTCGATTATCAAATTGCAAAAGTTCGTACGAAAAATAATGAAATATATTATGCACCATTTTTAAATTACAAAATTCTTCCTAAGTTTGCCTATACGTTTGACGACGCCTTACTACTTTGTCTGGGATATAAATATGATAATGGACGGAGTGATTCATTGGTTTACCTTCGAAGATTGCTCAATATGAATTACCGGAAAAAATAGAGTGAGGTTTTTGGTCACAATACGTCTCTTAATGGAAGAAATTTTAACGAACAAATGCCCGTCATATCGGACGGGCATTTGTTTTGTTACTTCCCGGTTAAAGCAGTATATGCATTTGCTTCACCGGCACCAAAGTATTCATCATGACCTGGTTTGCCATAGTCTATTGCGGTCTTTTCGATAAGGGCCTCGACCTGGGCTGGTTTATAGTCCGGATGAGCCGCTTTGATGACTCCCGCAATTCCGGCAACCTTTGGAGAAGCCATTGAGGTTCCGTGTAGGTACGCATAGCCAGGATGCTGAGGATCTATTGTCGTAAAATAAGGATCCAAATAAGTCGGCCAGGTTGACAACGAACGGTAGGTAAAGTCACGATCATTCAAATTAGTAGTTTTAGCATATAAAGGTCCATTATCTCCGCCTGGTGCCGCTACAGTAATAAAGCTATTCCCATAGTTTGAATAAAATGCCAGCTGATCAGTGGACCATTTATTGGTGGACGATACAGTAATAACGCCTGGAAGGCCACCCGGTGTTTCAATTGTAACGCCTTTAAAGACAAGGTTTGTATCACCGTAATTAGTATTTAAATAATCAGTAAGTGATTTTTTATCAGCATAATTTAGTGATTCATTGCCGGCAGCGACTACAATGGTTACATTATTATTTACGGCATATTTGATGGCGCGCTTCCAGAGTAATACATCTGCAATATCGCTATAGCTTGAGCCGCTGAAATCATATTTTAAATTATCGTAGCCGCCAAGGGACATATTTACAACGTCTACTTTATCTTTTGCGGCTTGAATCATTGCGCTAACAATCGGTCCAGTTGGAGCGCTTCCGGAACTGTCAAAGATACGATAAGCCCTGATTCCCAGATCTGGCCCAACCCCCTTAATTTTCCCATTCCCCGCAATGGAACCGGCGACGTGTGTGCCATGACCTTCACGATCCCGTACGTCTGCCGGATTGCCCTTTTCAGAAGAATCATTTCCGCTGTAGCCCCCTATTGGAACGAAGCTTTTCCCTCCAACATAGTTTGCCTTAAGGTCTGGGTGATCGGCATCAATCCCTGTGTCGATCACTCCGACAATGGCCTTATGTGTGACTTTTCCGTTTGTTTCGGTGCCGCCTGACTCTATGGCAAACGATTTCCCCTTGTTCGTTAAATGCTGAATATCCCACTGTGAGCTCCAATATGTACCATCCTGATCGGGGGTAAGGGTTACAGGCTTTCCGTCAGCTGCAGCTGGTTGTTCGTCATCCAGTTTATAGTGCATTTCTGCATTTGCCGCAATAATGCTAGAATTAGACTTTAAATTACTGAGAAAAGTAGGATTTGATGAACGAACCTCTAAACCCCCGATTTCCGGAATGGCATTAATCACTTCTCCTCCGGCATTCTTAATGTCTGTTTGATAGGCAGTAGGTAATGATGATTGTTTGTAAGCGATGAGATAGCTTTTTGTAGGTGAAGTAGCAGAAGCTTGAAGATTAAAAGATGATAGAGAGAGTGCAACGAAACTGCTGGCTACGAGCGTTATAACCTTTTTGCTTTTTCGCAATAATATGACCCCCTAATGTTTTTTGTCTAACAATTTCATTTTAAGGGGATAACCACTTTTTAGAAATAATAACTCTTCGCTAAAGAATGACACGATTATTGAATACTTCGACTAATATTGCTATATCGCTCTTGCAATAGTTCATTGGTGTTATGAAAATAGTAATATGAAGAATAGTTTAAAAATTATTTAGGAGTAATTTTATCCTAGAAAAAAGGGGGGATCAGCATAAGAAATATTGGACCGGGGAAGAACCTGTCGAAAATAAATTAATTTCTTAAGTGACACTCTAAACTAGAAAAAACTCTAAGGTGTACTTTCTTCAAATAACGTCTATATTATGATATCTTAGGGAAGATTCAGAATGATTAACTTATGCACAAAAAAGGAGGGCTTAAATGTTTACAGTTGAAAATGCTTGTCTTGTTGTTATAGATGTACAAGGTAAGCTGGCGCAAATTGTGGATGAGAGTGAAACCGTAATTCAAAATGTATCAAAGCTTGTACAAGCGATGAAGGCACTGGAAGTACCAATTTTATGGCTTGAACAAATTCCAAGTCTTTTAGGTGGAACAACACTCGAAATCTCCCAGCATATGCAAGGACAGCCTATTGCTAAAAAGGCATTTAGTGCATTCAATGATGAGGCCTTTAAAGAGGCAGTTAAAGCAAGCGGCCGTACACAATTTATCCTTACAGGTGTTGAAACCCATATTTGTGTATATCAAACTGCTAGGCAGCTGAAGGAACAGGGACTTGAGGTTGAAACCGTTGCCGATGCGGTATCTTCACGTACAAAGGCAAATAGAGAGATCGGGCTGGCAAAAATGCAGGCTCTCGGGATCTTGCCAACAAGTACCGAAATGATTTTATATGAGCTTCTGCAAACAGCAGAGCATCCACATTTTAAAACGATCCTTAAACTGGTGAAATAAATTGAAAGAGAAGCAGCCCAAGAGTTTGTTACCCATGGGCTGTCTTTGCTTTTTCAAAATTCAATGTTAAAAACAACATTTACTGAGAAAACAGACGAGGTATGTAAACTGCCTCTGTTAACGATTTGAGATATGTTCTTCTTGTTTATCTAACATTCTATTAATAGTATTATATAATGCTAAACAACCTGTGAAGAAAATGGTTCCAACAGATATGATTGCATTGGTACTCTTGAAATGGACAGTACCAGCAACAATGATTCCAAGTACAACTATATGGAGAATCACAATAATTTTATTTACCATTTCATTCCGCCCTTTTAAACAGAAGTATTTTTATATGTACTGTTATTCTAACCTATTATACATGTATACAGACGAATGGATTTTTACAATATTATTAACATATTAAACTACAAAAGGGTATTGCAAGAAATAAAGTTAATAATTTGTTAAGGTTAATCGAGTAGGATAGGGAATGAAGGTGAATGCCTTTTTTCAAGACCCCCTTTTATAAATATTTTGTGAGCCTTTGAGAAGCTATGTACAAGTTTATCTCAAGGCTTCTTTTTTTGTTTGGCAAAGAAATGAACTAAAGACTATGTTTTAAAAAATTCTTGTTGCAGGATCACAAAAACGATGTTATAGTAATAAAGCTGATTCGTTAACAGCTCAAATAAAATATTTAAAACCAAATATTTTTCGTAGAAGTTGACAACAACGAATTGGTGTGTTAAGATAATAAATGTCGCTAAGACAAATGATTGTTCTTTGAAAACTAAACAAACAAAAACGTCAACAATAAAATAATAGTGATTCAAGTAATCACTAGCCAACGTAACATTTATGAGCTAACTCATACTCTTATTGGAGAGTTTG
>JAUZQA010000323.1 GCA_030705665.1 Bacillota bacterium | reverse complement strand
GTTGATTTTACAAAGGTCCGCTATGTCAAAAAGCCAAGCGGTGCCAAACCAGGTTTTGTTATCTATGAAAACCAGCAAACTGTTTATGTAACACAAGATGAGGAAGTAGTCTTGACATTGAAAAAAAACGTATAAAATAAAAAATTGAACCCCGTTCTCCTTTGAACGGGGTTCAATCATTACAATACCTATGCTTTTTGTACTTCTCCGTGTGCTTTGCTCCAAGCTGATGGATCCTTGCTCCATGCCAAGAGACTTTCTTGGTCATCCTGGCTGATGTAGCCTTTATTAATGGCAGCTTCTACAAGTGCCGCAAAATTTGTTAAGGATTCTGTTTGGATATTAGCCTCTTGCAGCAGCACTTTTCCTTTTTCTAGTCCATATGTAAAAATCGATACTGCTCCTAATACTTCGCAGCCGGCTTCCCTTAGTGCTTGAACAGCAGTGATCACACTTCCGCCAGTCGAAATTAAATCCTCAACAACGACTACCTTTTGTCCTTTTTCGGCTTTACCTTCAATTTGGTTGCCTTTACCATGTTCTTTCGCTTTTGAACGAACATAGCACATTGGCAGATCCATTAATTCACTGACCCACGCAGCATGTGGAATTCCGGCAGTGGCTGTTCCAGCAATTACTTCTGCTTCTGGAAAATGCTCAAGAATGAGCTTTTTCAAGCCGGTGGCAATTTCTCTTCGGACAGCCGGATATGACAATGTTAAGCGATTATCACAATAAATCGGAGAGCGCATGCCGGATGTCCATGTAAAAGGATTGGCTGGTTTTAAGGCAACCGCATTAATTTCTAGTAGTTGTTCTGCAATAAAGTGTTTCATTGTTCTTCCCCTTTCCATGCTTGAATCCACTGTTGATAGCTTTTTAACGGATCATCTGCTTTTGTAATCGAACGTCCGACCACAATCGCAGACACCCCTGCATCTCTGGCAAATTCCGGCGTTGCAACCCGCTTTTGGTCTTGAACCTGATCTGATTTCATGCGAATTCCCGGTGTAACGGTGTAAAAAGAACTGCCTAATCGTTTACGAATTGAGACAGCCTCCAGCGCAGAACACACGACGCCATCCAACCCGGCACCCATTGCCAATGATGCATAATGGAGAACGGATTCCTTAAGTGCAACGGGAATCAACTGCTCTTTGTTCATTTGTTCCTCTGAAGTGCTAGTCAACTGGGTAACGGCAATACAAGCAGGACGATTTCTTCCTGCAGCAGTGCCTGCTTCAAGTCCTTCAATGGCTCCTTCCATCATTTCGGTGCCGCCTGCAGCATGTACATTAACCAGGTCAACCCCTAAACCAGCAAGGCCTCTCATGGCACTTTTCACTGTATTTGGTATATCGTGAAGCTTTAAATCTAAAAAGATCCGATGTCCCGCTTCTTTCAATGAATGGACGATGGATGGGCCTTCCTGATAAAACAGCTCCATCCCAACCTTTAAAAAAAGCTTTTGGTCATCAAATGGCTTTAAAAATTGCCCAACCTCTTCGGCATTTGCAAAATCAAGCGCAATGATTAGCTCTTTATCCATTACTTCCAGCTCCTTCCCTGACACTCCGTAATGTGTTCAAAACCCAATTTTCCAAGGAGTTCGGGCAATTCGTCAATAATTTCAGGACAAACGAACGGGTCCACAAAATTGGCTGTTCCTACAGCTACTGCACTTGCGCCTGCATAGAAGAATTCCACCACATCCGCAGCCGATTCAATACCGCCCATGCCGATGATCGGAATATTTACTGCTTGACTGACTTCATAAATCATTCGGATCGCCACAGGTTTAATTGCTGGACCTGACAGTCCTCCCGTTCGATTTGCTAAAATAGGACGCCCGGTCTTTAAATCAAGTCTCATGCCAACTAAGGTGTTGATCATGGTTAAACCATCTGCACCGCCTGCTTCTACTGCTTTTGCCATCTCAACAATATCGGTTACATTTGGAGACAGCTTTACATACACAGGAACATCAGAAGCTTGCTTCACCTTATAGGTCAGTTGTTTCGCGATTTCCGGAACTGTTCCAAAAGTTATTCCGCCTTTTTTTACATTGGGGCAGGAAATATTTAATTCAAGTGCATGAACATTGGGTGCCTTGGAAATTCTTCTGGCAACTTCAATATAATCTTCTTCCGTTGTCCCTGCAACATTAGCAATGATCGGAACATCATAGTTTTCAAGCCGCGGTAATTCTTCAGACATTACTTTATCCAACCCAGGATTTTGCAAACCAATTGCATTCAGCATCCCTGCTGAAGTCTCCGCCACTCGGGGAGTCGGATTTCCGAACCTTGGCTCTACTGTTGTTGCTTTAATCATAATAGCGCCTAGGACACTTAAATCGTAAAATTGGCTATATTCCTTACCAAAACCAAAACAGCCTGATGCCGGCATAATCGGGTTTTTTAGTTTTAACCCAGGTAACTCCACATTTAAACGACTCACAGCACTACCTCCCCTGCCCGAAATACCGGTCCGTCACTGCACACTTTTTTGTATGCTGCGCCCTCTGGGTCTTCCTTTGTTTTACAAACGCAGGCAAAACAGGCACCAACGCCGCAGCCCATTCGCTCTTCCAATGACAAAAATACTTTTTTATCAGGGAACTTCTGTTCAAGCGCTCTTAACATCGGCAAGGGTCCACATGAATATAAAACATCAAATTCAATACCTTGCTGGTCAATAACATCGGTAACAAAGCCTTTTGTGCCATGGGAACCATCTACTGTGGCAATAAAGGTTTGTCCATTTGCGGCAAATTCCTGTTCGTAAAAGACAACAGAATCCGTTTGAAAACCAAGGACGTGGATTACTTTCACCCCATTTGCCCTCAACTGATTCGAAAGTTCATAAAGAGGTGGTACGCCAATCCCCCCGCCGACGAGTAAGGCTGTTTGTCCCATTCTTACCTCATCTACTGGAAAGCCGTTGCCTAATGGACCTAAGATATCAATGTCCATCCCCGCAACATGCTCAGCAAGCAAGGACGTTCCTCGACCGTCCTTGCGATAAATCATAGTTAGTTGTTTATTATTTTTATTATAAGATGATATACTGATCGGTCTTCTTAATAATGGGTCATGGCTGTTTGCCACTTTAATATGGACAAACTGCCCTGGGGACTCAATATCTTGAATAAAGTCCCCTTTTACAGTCAACTCATAAATATCTTCAGCAATTTCTTTCTGGCTGATCACTTCACATATTTCTTTCCGTTTCATGCTAATACAGCCACCTTTTCTGCAGGAGTCATAGCCTCTGCTGAAAAATTCATCGACTCAACTACTCTTAATATTGCGTTTGCTGTATCTAATGAAGTTAAGCATGGAATTCCATTCTCAACCGCTTCACGACGGATTCCAAAGCCATCTCTTTCCGGCTGCTTTCCTTTTGTCAATGTGTTGATGATAAATTGGACTTTGCCTTGATGGATGACATCAATTAATGTTGTCCCTTCCGCTCCAATTTTTCCAACTACATCAACTGGGAGACCGTTGGCCTTTAAGAAGGCAGCCGTACCATTTGTGGCCATAAGGCGATAGCCATTGGCAACGAATCGTTTTGCTAAGCCTAAGGCTTCTTGCTTATCCTTGTCAGCAACTGTAAATAGGACAGTTCCAAATTGTTGGATGCTTATCCCTGAGGCTACTAAACCTTTGTAAAGGGCCTTTTCAAGTGTTAAATCTTTACCCATTACTTCCCCTGTTGACTTCATTTCTGGTCCAAGGGTAATATCCACACTTCTTAACTTTGCAAATGAGAAGACAGGAACCTTAACATACACTCCCTCTTTTTCAGGGTGAAGTCCAGATTGATAGCCTTGATCGTCTAAGGAGACGCCTAAAATTACTTTCGTTGCAATTTTTGCCATTGGCACGTTTGTAATTTTACTTAAAAATGGCACTGTACGGCTGGAACGAGGGTTTACCTCAAGCACGTATACTTGACCACCCGAAAGAACATATTGAATATTTAGGAGACCAATAATGTTTAAGCCTTTTGCCATTCTTTGTGTATAATCAATCAGCGTCTGTTTTACTTGGTCAGAAAGTGTTTGCGGTGGATAAACCGCAATCGAGTCACCTGAGTGAACGCCTGCACGCTCGATATGCTCCATAATACCTGGAATCAAGACGTTTTTACCATCACAGATGGCATCAACTTCAATTTCTTTTCCTGTAAGATAACGGTCAATTAGGACTGGATGCTCTGGATTCACTTTCACAGCATTCTCCATATAATGCAAGAGTTCTTCCTCGCGATAAACAATTTCCATCGCACGGCCTCCAAGGACGTAGGAAGGACGGACAAGTACCGGGTAACCAATTTCTTTTCCAATGACAAGTGCTTCTTCAACGGAAAGGGCTGTTTTACCGAGAGGCATTGGAATGCCCAGTTCCCTTAATGCATGTTCAAATTTATCACGATCTTCAGCACGGTCTAAATCCTCGAGGCCCGTTCCAAGGATTTTTACACCATTTGCCTCTAATCTGGAAGCAAGATTGATGGCTGTCTGTCCGCCGAATTGAACAACAACTCCCATCGGCTGTTCAAGATCGATAATATGCATGACATCTTCAATTGTCAGCGGCTCAAAATAGAGCTTATCGGAAATACTGAAATCGGTAGATACTGTTTCTGGATTACTATTTATAATAATTGCTTCGTAGCCGGCTTCTTTAATGGCTTTTACTGAGTGTACCGTTGCGTAGTCAAATTCGATACCTTGACCAATGCGAATTGGCCCGGAGCCTAGTACAATCACACTTTTTCTGTCAGTAACAATGGATTCATTTTCTTCTTCGTACGTTCCGTAATAGTATGGTGTTTCTGATTCAAATTCAGAGGCACATGTATCAACCATTTTATAAACAGGGATGATACCATTTTCTTTGCGATATTCGTATATTGCCTGCTCGGTGGCTCCCCACAGCTTGGCAATCTTTTTATCTGAAAACCCTTTTTTCTTTGCATCATTTAGGATTTCTTTATCAAAAGGATTTTCAAGCAATGTTGCTTCAAGCTTAATGATCCCTTCCATTTTATGAAGGAAGAATAAATCAATTTGACTCCATTGATGAATCGTTTCGATGGTCACACCACGTTTTAGCGCTTCAGCAATGTAGAATAATCGCTCATCTCCCGCTTTCTTGATCCGTTTT
>JAUZQA010000322.1 GCA_030705665.1 Bacillota bacterium | reverse complement strand
CGGGCCATTTAATTGAGCAATGAAAAAAGCCTAATTTCTCATTTAATGCTGAGAAACAAGGCTTTTTTAATATTGAATTTTCCTTAAGGTTATTAATCTGCATTTCCTGACGCTACCCCTAGTTTATAGTGTACCGAAAATCGCTATTTTTTAGTTCCGAAACTTATTCCCCAAAAATAAAGTTCCATCTAAACAAATCAAAAACCTTTTTGAAAAGTCCTTAACGTACTCAAAAACAGTCCATTTCCTTCTTAAAATCAGGATAGGATACAAATATTTCAAAATGATGGTGGCACCACTTCAAGAATTAGAACAACAATACCTGAGAGTTAAAATACAATATTATTCTTTTGAGATTTCTGTATCCATTTTTTGAATATTTATTAAGATTTGCATGTTCCATCTAAACAATAATCATCGAGCGTCGGCTCTAATTTATTCTCTTCAACCTTAGCATTCGCGTAATCTTCTTTCCAAACCCTTTGTAATGTTTCTAAAAATACTTGGCTAGGTTGCGCTCCGGAGATAGCATATTTGTCATTCACTACGAAAAAGGGCACGCCTTGAATCCCAATTTTTAATCCCTCGGCTCTATCAGCTGCAATATTTTCGTTATATTTATCATTTGCTAAAACATCCAAAGCTTGGTTGGCATCCAGACCAATCTCACTTGTAAGTTGAGCAAGTGTTGCATAGTCACCGATATCTAGTGAATCCGTGAAGTGAGCTTTCATAATACACTCCATAAACTCCTTCATCTTCCCATTCTCTTTTGCATAATAAGAAAGGCGAAGCGCATCATATGAATTCGTAGGAATCATCGTATCAAATTGATAATCTAACCCAACCGTTTTCGCTTTCTGTATAATTTGATTATTCAATGCTTTTGCTTTTTCATATGGGATACCATGCTTGGATGATAATACTTGATGGATATCCATTCCTGTATTTTTTTTTGCATATGGATCTAATTGAAAATTACGAAATATGACTTCTACCTCTTCTTTGTGTTTAAACTGTACTAACCCTATTTCAAATTGACGTTTGCCGAGATAACAAAATGGGCAAACAAAATCAGACCAAATTTCTACTTTCATCATATGTTCCCCTTTATTATTTTGATGAATGTTTTTTATCTATTCCCTATTGTGCTTGACAGTTTTAATTGTATAACCAAGAATTAACACATTAACTTTAATGGTAGTGAAACTTTATAAATATCTTTTTTCACTAATCCCTCCAATGCTCTTTTTTAGAAAGTCCGTGCTACCGCTTTTGCCTTTTCAGTTGTGGTGGCAACAATTTTTTCTTCTTTAGTTGGATCATAGTCAATACCTTCAACAAAAATCGTTGGAACCACTTCAACCCCAACAAACTTTAACGCACCTTTCACATAAGAATCGGAATGCTCCATTCCAATTGCCTGCGAGTAAAACCCTCCCATTCCATGAATATGGATTGCTTTTTTCCCTTTCATCAAACCTTCTGGACCTTCTGGTGTATATTTAAACGTTTTTCCAGCACTCATGATTGTATCAATATAGGCTTTTAATAACGGTTGGATTCCTAAATTCCACATTGAGGACTGAATGATGTATTTATCTGCTTCCATAAATTGCTCTGTGAATGCATTAACTGCTTCTACTTTCTGCGCTTCAACATCTGTTAGCGCTTCCCCACTTCTTAACTTCTTTTGTCCAGTTAAAAAATCAGCATCAATTAATGGCACATTTGCATAATAGACATCCACCTCAATTATTTCATCCGTTGGATTTACTTCCTTATATTCATTGATAAATGCTCTTGCAACTTGCGTACTTCTTGACTGCTCCTCACTTTGAGGTGTTCCTTTAACAAATAATACTTTTGACATGATTATTCTCTCCTTTATGATTTTGATGAATGTTTTTTTTTCCCTTACATTTTTTGAATACTCATTAAAAAGAATTTACTCGTTTCATCTGAACAATATTTTCGGTATGATTCTAAATGTTCACAACATTTTTTGCTTGATCAAACCCTTCTGCAAAAACACGTGTTATTTAGGCAACGTGCGTTGTATAATTGATAATAAGATGAAAAAGAAATATTAACAACCACCAAAATGGCTAATATGTTGTTTACACAACACTTCTATATGTATTGTCGTTTTTTAAACACCATTATGTACCCTAAAAAGGAGAAGAAAAAATTGATTATGCCAAAAAAGGATCCGAGAATACTTCGTACAAGACAATTGATTGTAGACTCTTTTCTTTCGTTAGCTAGTGAAAAAGATTTCAACGATATAACGGTACGTGATATCACAGAAAAGGCTACTATTAACCGAGCTACATTTTATGCGCACTTTGACGATAAGTTTGATTTATTACATTCTACAATCACTAATACTTTTACAGACAAATTGAAAAAAAGATTAAATGGTCACGAGGGATTCAATGAAGAAGTCATTGCAAATATTTTTCTAGCCATGTGTGATCACCATAAAGAGTTAAGCGACTTATGCCATAAAGGTTATAATTCTTTAGGAACTATTATAGAAAGCAATATTAAAGAAGAGTTACAGAAGCTAATAGCTGATCTTGTGCTAAAAGAAACTAAAAATACCATTGTGTTAGAGGATAAACAATTGGTAACGACCCTATCTACTATACTGAGTTGGAGTATATACGGAGCAACATACACATGGAATAAGGATGGAAGACCTATTTCACCAGAAGAGCTAGTGTCTAAGACCTTACCTATATTTAAAAATGGCATGAGTAAGTATTTTTTTTAACGAAACTTATGTTAAATTTCAATTCTTTTTCGCCTTTTTAATGGAGACTAACGGGGGGCTTTACTTAAATAACGATATTCCACAAACGGGCGCCATTCTTGAGGATTGGCGCTCATTTTGCAATTTTAGGGCCAGATTGTGGAGTAACTCATGTATTACGTAGTAGACCTATACTGCACAGCAACAATTCCCAACTGTGGAAAATATGAACAAAAATTCGTTAAGTTTTGTTCATATTTTAATATCAAAGTTTGTGATATTGTGAAGCTTTTCACTTAAAATAAAGGGCAGCTATCTATAGTATGAAAATCCACCGTATTCAACGTAAGTAATGATAACAAAAGTGATAGATTTCTATCTTTGTGGAAGCAATATCTAGGACCTGTGCCCAAAAACCATCTGTGGTATACTGAGTTAAACAAAGTAGAAATGGGTGTCAATACATGAAGAACGAAGAGATACTTGCTGTGCTGAAATCTCTGTCCAATGAGACGCGACTCAATATTCTTTGTTGGCTGAAGGAACCAGGAGAAATGAACGCGAACCTGCCCACGGCCATCAAAGAAGAATTTCCAGGCGGTGTATGTGTAGGAAGCATTCAAGAGAAGTCCGGCCTCGCACAGTCTGTTATTTCCTCTTATCTGTCTTCCATGCAGAAGATTGGCTTGCTTGAGTCACGCCGCTTCGGCCAGTGGACATATTACAGGCGCAATGAAGAAGCAATTGCTGAGTTTTTGGAACAATTCGCAGCTGGATTGCACGCAAAAGTGGATTAACTTAATAATGTACGGCTTTATTATTTGCATATTAATCTATATATCTGTATATTCATTTTTATAGATTTAAAAAAACAGCGATATGAGGAGAGAGTATGATGAACTTATCCAAAGTAGCAGCACCTTTATTTGAGGCTTTTGAAGGCGGCAATCTGAAGCTAGAAAACCGCATTGTCATGGCTCCCATGACACGCTGCTTTTCCCCAAATGGCGTTCCGGGTCCAGATGTGGCTGGATATTATCGCCGCAGAGCAGAAAATGGTGTCGGTCTTATTATTACAGAAGGAACGGTTATCAACCATCCGGCAGCACCGGCCGACCATAATGTGCCCCACTTCTATGGTGAAGAAGCACTTGAAGGATGGGCACACGTTGTTCGGGAAGTACATGAAGCAGGCGGCAAAATTGCTCCACAAATCTGGCATACTGGCACGGCTCGCGAAAGAAAGAAATTTCCTGATTCAGATGCCGATCCAATCGGCCCATCCGGCTTGAGTCTGACTGGAAAACAAGTATCTGATCCGCTGACAGCCGAGGAAATCCGCGGTCTTGTTCAAAGCTATGCACAAGCGGCTGCAGATGCAAAGCGCATCGGTTTTGATGCGGTGGAGATTCACGGCGCACACGGTTATCTCATCGATCAGTTTTTCTGGGAAGTGACCAACAAGCGAACAGATGAGTATGGCGGCGATATGATTGGCCGTACCCGATTTGCGGTAGAGGTTATCGAAGCGGTGAGAGCTGCAGTCGGTCCTGACTTCCCAATTATCTTCCGTTTCTCCCAATGGAAGCCGGTTGATTACACAGCAAAGCTGGCTGCAACTCCTGAAGAACTGGAACGTTTCCTTAAACCATTGTCTGAAGCAGGCGTCAATATTTTCCACGCTTCCACACGCCGTTTTTGGGAACCAGAATTTGAAGGCTCTGACCTTAACTTGGCAGGCTGGACACGCAAGCTAACTGGCAAACCAGCCATCACAG
This sequence comes from Bacillota bacterium, assembly GCA_030705665.1. The sequence continues at coordinate 646 of JAUZQA010000322.1, read as the reverse complement.
TTGGATCAGTTGGCCTTGATTCCGAATTCACTAGCTTGTTTGAATCAGGAAAAGGTGGACAAATTACCGGTATCGATAGCCTGATTGAACGCATTGAACGCGGAGAATTCGACCTAGTTGCGGTAGGCCGTGCCCTCTTGAACGACCCGGCATGGGCAGCCAAAATTCGCGATGGCCGCAATGATGAACTTCAAGCATTTACCCGTGAGGCACTTGGTACGCTGAGCTAATCTGTGTTTTAGGGACAGGTTCCTATACTCATTTTTAAGGATTTATCTTATTTACCGAAAATTTAAAGGATGGGTTCCTCGTAAATGGGACATTAGATTCTATTACTCATTTAAAAGGCTCCACAGAGATAATTTTACTCTGCGGAGCCTTTATTTTGGATATTAATGCTCGTGAATCCGAGTCGCAAAGTGCCTGTCCCTGCGACCCGCCTAGTTTACTCGATTTCCTTGCTTAGTTGAACACAGTTTGGAAAGACTCAACTGGTGCTACAAGATTCAAATGCGATGTCTTAGAGGATTAGAACATGGATTCTCAATAGAATACTGGGATATAGAAGTTGATAATACTACCGAAAACATTTTATCAGTATGTCAATGCAGTAAATGTGAGAATGAAATATTGTGTACAAGATATT
>JAUZQA010000321.1 GCA_030705665.1 Bacillota bacterium | reverse complement strand
GCCAAAATTAATTTAAAACAACATAAGGGAGGCCTGTCTTTTGAGTTTTTTAACGATTAACGATATTCATCACACCTACTTTACCAAAGCCTCTACGACCACGGCCCTCTCCAATATTTCACTAACCATTGAGAAAGGAGAATTTGTCTCCTTTCTCGGCCCAAGCGGCTGTGGAAAAACGACACTACTGTCAATCATTGCCGGATTACTGAAACCGACCCAAGGTACAATTTTGTTGGAAAAGAAACCCGTGTCCACTAAAAATAGCAATATCGGTTATATGCTTCAGCAAGACTACCTGTTTCCTTGGAAAACGATTGAAGAAAACATTCTTTTAGGATTAAAATTATCAAAAAAACTGAATGAACAAACGAAAACGAAAGCCTTACAGCTTTTAAATCAAATTGGTTTAAACGGTGTGGAAAACCAGCTCCCAAAACAATTATCCGGGGGAATGAGGCAGCGTGCGGCCCTTGTTCGAACACTTGCAACCGAACCAAAGCTATTAATGCTAGACGAACCATTTTCTGCCCTAGATTATCAAACCAAACTCAAATTAGAAGATCTAGTCTCCTCAACATTAAAGGAATTCAAAAAAACGGCGATCCTTGTAACACATGATATCGGTGAAGCCATTAGCATGAGTGACCGCGTATTTTTGTTTTCTGCTAAGCCGGGGAAGCTTTACCGCATTTTTGAAATTCCAGATGAAATGCGGTCACTTTCTCCCTTTGAAGCCCGCAGCCATGAGATGTATTCTAACCTTTTTCAATCCATTTGGAAGGAGCTGGAGACCCTTGAACTCTAAAAACGTTAAACTTCTTCATCAAGAATACCTACGCTCCTTAAGGATTGAAAAACGCTGGGTCCAATTTTACCAACTTCTTATTTTTATCCTGTTTTTTGCTCTTTGGGAAATCGCAAGCAGATTCCATTGGGTTGATCCACTTATTTTTAGTTCACCCTCCAAAATATGGCTTTTGTTTTTAGAAAAATTAAAGGATGGTTCCTTGCTAGATAATACCGTTGTTACCTTAACAGAGACGGTTTTTGGTTTTATTTTAGGAACATTGCTTGGAACGGTTTTAGCTGCCGTTTTATGGTGGTCGCCGATGGTTTCAAAGGTGCTTGATCCCTATCTCGTTATTTTAAATGCCTTGCCAAAGGTAGCTTTAGGGCCAATTTTAATCGTAGCTTTAGGGCCGGGTTATTTTTCGATTATTTCAATGGGGATCATTATTTCTGTTATCGTAACAACCATTGTTATTTATACATCATTTCGTGAAGTAGACCCAAACTATCTAAAAGTGTTGCTGACATTTGGAGCAACACGGACGCAATGCTTTAAAGAAGCGATACTGCCAGCAAGCTTCCCGACGATTATTTCAACTTTAAAGGTAAACGTTGGGTTATCGTGGGTAGGGGTCATTGTTGGTGAATACCTTGTTTCAGCTAAAGGTCTAGGCTATCTGATTATTTATGGCTTTCAAGTGTTTAACTTTACATTAGTCATGCTGTCTCTAATTGTTATTGCACTCCTAGCAACGATTATGTACCAACTTGTTGATTATATAGAGAAAAAACTTATCAAAGAATAGCGTTGAAGCCCGCTATTCTTTTAATTTTGCAGCATAGCTAATCTGTTAATGCATTCTTCAATTACCTGATCCTTCATGATGAAGCTGTATTCCGAACCAAAGCGAAGTTTCAGAATATCTCCGTCCACCAAAATCGGTCCGTTGGTTTCCAAATAATCGCTTTTTAGGATCATACTTTTTACTTTTCCCCAAAAAACAGCTTTTACAAATGAACCTTTAGAATCTGTTACCTTATATTCCCCAATTTTTATAAGTTCGTTTAATCTGGCACCTGTTTCTTCATATACTTCTCGATATGCGGTGTCTTCAAGAGATTCTCCCGCTTCCATCTTTCCGCCGGGAAATTCAAAGCCACGCATTTTATGCTGCGTCAAAAGCCATTCTCCTTCATATTGGCATATAACCAGAACATGTCTTGCAGGCTCGTCAAAAGCATGTTCAGAAAAAGACAGCTCTACTTTGTTTCCATTCTTATCTAAAAAGGTTTTCATCCTTATCACGCCTTAACATTCATTCATATTATTATTATAGTACGAGAAAAGAAAAATCCCTATCTCAAAAGATAAGGATTATCGATTATTTTCAGATAATATGTTCATTGTCTTGATATGGTTTTTAGCTTCCTCGTCTCCTAGGCTATATAACATCTCATAAACCTTAACGATCGTTTGGTCATAGGCATCATTTTCCCGGTCATTGTGGTATTCTAAATACGGTATATGAGCCCGAAAGAAATTTTGCCATTCCGTTGCGTAGTTTTGGTCAAATAATTCACGGAGCTCAATGATTTCCTCATCCGTTGCATGTATTTTATAACTCCAGGTTGAACTTGCTGCACTTTGTGAAATTTCTCCTGTCCCCGGTTCTATATAATAAGCCTTTTTTTGCTGTTCCATCGGATCATCCCCTTTACCCTTAACTCTTCCACAAAAATAAGATTTTATTCTTTAGTTCTTTTTTCTTCATTTTTGGGTAAATTTATCATAAAATTAATAAATAACCATTTATATTATTTTAATGACTCGAGTAAACCTTTCATCTTTGTTAAAATGGAATACTTTCATACTTTTAGGGGCATTGAATAAGTAAGAAACAAAAATATCCTAAATAGGAGAGGTGAAAGAAATGAAACTAGTGGATGAACTTTTTGACCTTTATCGTAACAAGTTGACAGGTGATGAAGAAGACATTGATATGCTCACATTTGCTTTTTTAGAAGAGATGTCAAGGGAAGATTTATTAGGTATTATCCGTGATATGGATGAACAAGAGTTAAATGATCTAGTGGGATTGTATTTAATTGAAAGCTTAAAAGTAAAGTTCGCCCAAGAAGAATACGGACAGCGCAGAAATAATACATTTCACCCAAGAAACATTCATTGAATACATAGAAAAGTGGAAGTGCCTAATAATCGACACTCACCATTAGGCAGCGAAGCCAAACAGATCTAAAAAATAAAAAAACATGTGCGCTGATTAGATCATGCACATGTTTTTTGTTGTCACCCCAAAAATGCTTTGAGCATCCAAACGTGTTTACCAAGACTTTCGGAGATGCCGATAAATAAGTCTCCTGTTACTTCGTCGTTGGCTTTTTCGGCTAGGTCGATGGTTTGACTAATTTCTGCAATCATTTTTTCAAAATCATTAATCACAGCTTGAACCATTTCCTGCTCTGTCCGCTCCGTTCCTGCAGCCTCTTTTATAGTAGCTGTATCCAGGCATGCTTTTAAGGTCGAAAGAGGCTTTTCGCCGATAATTAACAACCGTTCAGCTACCTCGTCCATTGTGCTTGTTATTTCATTGTATAGCTCTTCAAATTTTTCATGAAGCGTGAAGAAGTGATGTCCTTTCACGAACCAATGATAATGATGCAGTTTTTCGTATAAAATAGTTAAATTGGCAACTTGCACATTAACGGAAGCTACTAATTCCTTTGACATTTTCATCCCTCCGACCATATGTTGTCCAATCCATCTGAATTAAAACCAACGTGTTTTCGTGTTACAATAAAAGGAAAAAAGGAGGGAGAAAATGACAACTATTTTTGTCGTCTGCATCGTTATTGTCATCATTGTTTTACTTTTAAGCGTTATAACTACCTCTAAAGCCTATTCTTATAAACATACCGTCGATCCGTTAGAAAACAATCCACATCTTAACCAAGAAGAAGAACCAGACAAGACCCAGATTTAAAAAAATAATCCTATTCAAAGATTTGAATAGGATTATTATAATTAAGCAAAGATTTGTTTCAAATCTTCTTTGCTATGCTCAAGCCAAGCCTGCATAATCTTCTTGGCACCTTCTAAATCATGAAGCGCTGCCTGGCCGCATTGAACTTCGTTTGCCGCAGGTACCTCAGTCAATTGCAGCGCATCCTTCATTGTTGCATCAAGTAAATCAATGATATCCTCAACGGTCGGCTCACCGCTGACAACTAGATAAAATCCAGTTTGGCAGCCCATCGGTGAAATATCGATAATATCAAAATGGTCCTTCGTGTATTTACGGATCGTATAAGCTAACATATGCTCTAACGCATGAAGCGCTGCAGGATCCATCGCTTGTTTGTTTGGCTGGCAAAAACGAATATCATATTTATTTACAACCCCGTCAGTTCCCACCTTATGGACACCGCAATGTCTCACATATGGCGCTTTTACCGCATTATGGTCTAATTCAAAGCTTTCAACAGATGGCATTTAACATCACTCCTCAATACAAAATCTATATCCATGATACCTTAAAAAAAATGATTTATCATCCTAAATAAGAATTTTAGACCTTTACACTTCATTATGATATGTTTGATACAGGTAAAGTAAAGGAGAAAAAAAATGCTCAAAAAGGTATTTCTTTCTGTTATTCGTTTTTATCAAGTTGTCATTTCACCGCTAAAGCCGCCATCATGCCGCTTTTACCCGACCTGTTCCCATTATGGATTAGAAGCTGTAGAGCGTTTTGGGGCACTCAAAGGCGGCTGGCTGGCAATCAAACGGATTTTAAAATGCCATCCCTTTCATCCTGGCGGAGTAGACCCTGTACCGGAAAAATGGCCAACAAAAAAAAAGGAGCATTAAGCTCCATACCCATCAACTACAAGATCTAGTTTTCCTGTTGTTGGATGGATTACCAATCCATGAACAGGAACCCCTTCCGGCATTAATGGGTGATTCTTTATGATGTTTACACTATGCTTCACACTTTCAAAAACATTATCAAACCCATGCAGCCATTTTTCAAAGTCAATGCCAGAATAACTGAGAGTATCTAGTGTTTCCTTCGAAATTCCCCGTTCCTTCATGCTTTCAATCATATTATCTGATTTTAGAGCACTCATCCCGCAATCATGATGGGCTATAACAAACACTTCTTCAGCCTGAAGTTCATAAACCGCAACCAGAATACTCCTCATGACACTTCCAAATGGATGGCTTACAAGAGCACCGGCATTTTTAACCGTTTTAACATCCCCATTGCTTAAATTCATTGACTTTGGCAGCAGCTCAAGAAGTCTGGTGTCCATACATGTAAGAACAACCATACGTTTTTTTGGAAATTTAGTTGTTTCGTATTTTTTATATTCTTCATTTT
>JAUZQA010000320.1 GCA_030705665.1 Bacillota bacterium | reverse complement strand
TGAAAACCTCCATCAAGCTGTGCAACAAAAGAAGTTTAGGGAAGATTTATTCTATCGTTTAAATGTCGTTCATTTAAAGATTCCGGCACTTCGTGAACGAAAGGAGGACATCCCTTTGTTGATCGAGCATTGCCTAGAGCGATATTCAAACATTGATATCACTTTCTCACAGGATGCCATGGAGGTACTGCAAAACTATGAATGGCCGGGGAATATTCGCGAATTATCCAATTTTATTACAAGAATCGTTACATTAGCTGATTCAACCCGCAGTGTAATTACTGCTGCCGACTTACCTTTTTCCAATCATGCTGCAAGATCGTCTGTCCCTGAAAAAGCAATGAAACCAGCAGATTTAGGAAGGCAGGAAAATCAAGTGGAAAGTTACTTGCAAAAGTGGACCAATGAAATTCTTGCCGTTTTCAAACAAAAAGAGGGATTCAGCCTTGAGGATGTTCTTTTACAAATTAAAACACTAGAGTCACAAGTAGGAAAGGCCTTCATTTTACAAACCTTAAAAGATGCGCATGGTAATCGAAAAGAAGCCGCAAAAAGATTACAAATTACGATGAGAAAACTTCGTTACCTCTTAAACGAAAAAAAAGGCAGCCCTGAATTTCAAAATATCAAATAAGATACTAAAAAAGATGAAAGCACCTGTCTAATTGAGGTGCTTTCATCTTTGAATAAGCAGAATACTTTAATCCATATTCACCCAAACGCTTTTTACTTCAGTATAATTTTCCAATGCATAGCTGCCCATTTCACGGCCGATACCGGACTGCTTGTAACCTCCAAACGGGCTTGCTGCATCAAATACATTGTAACAATTCACCCAAACTGTGCCTGCTTTTACTCGGTGGGCAAGATAATGAGCCTTTTTGATGTCCTGTGTCCAAACACCTGCAGCCAGCCCGAAATCGGAATCATTTGCTTTTTCTATGAGATCATCCAAATCATCAAATGGCATAGCTGCGACGACTGGGCCAAAAATTTCTTCTTTCGCAATCGTCATCGAATGATCGACATCTGCAAAAATCGTCGGAGAAACAAAATAACCTTTATCGAATGGAATGTTACCCCCTGCCAATACTTCTGCTCCTTCTTCGATCCCTTTATCAATGTATCCTTTTACACGATTTTGCTGTTGTTTAGAGATCAGCGGCCCCATTGTCGTTTCCCGGAGCAGCCCATTGCCTTGTTTAATGTCCTTTGTAAGCGATACTAAATCAGCTACGACATTGTCGTACAGTTTCTTTTGAACATACAAACGGCTTCCCGCACAGCAAACTTGCCCTTGGTTAAACATAATGCCCATCAATGCACCAGGCACCGCTTTTGAAAGGTCGGCATCCGGCAAAATAATGTTAGGTGATTTCCCGCCAAGCTCAAGGGTTACCCGTTTCAATGAATCACTTGCTTTTCTCATAATTGCTTTTCCAACAGGAGTTGAACCAGTAAAAGCAATCTTATCCACTAATGGATGGTCCGTCAGCGGTGCGCCGGCTGTTTGCCCAAAACCAGGTACAATGTTGACAACCCCTTTCGGAAATCCTGCTTCCTCTATTAATTTGGCTAAATATAAAGCTGAAAGTGGCGTTTGTTCAGCTGGTTTCAAGACAATCGTACAACCCGCGGCCAGCGCAGCACCCAGTTTCCATGCAGCCATTAACAATGGGAAGTTCCAAGGGATGATTTGTCCGACTACCCCCAATGCCTCATGACGAGTGTAGTTAAAAAAGTTACCTTGTACCGGGATGGTTTGTCCCACAATTTTTGTTGCCCAGCCCGCAAAATATCGAAAATGCTCAATCGCTAATGGAACATCTGCATTCATTGTTTCACGAAGTGGCTTCCCATTATCCAATGTCTCAAGTTCCGCCAGTTCTTGTTTATGTTCTTCCATTAAATCAGCTAACTTATAGATGAGACGGCTTCTTTCAGCTGTTCCCATTTTAGACCAAGGTCCATGGTCAAATGCTTCTCTGGCTGCTTTTACAGCTGCATCAACATCTCCCGGACCGGCCTCTGCCACATCGGCCAGCTTTTCTCCCGTTGCCGGGTTAACTGTTAGGAATGTTCTACCGGTAAGGGCTTCAACCCATTGGCCGTTTATATAAAGTTTCTTTACCCCCTTTAAAAAATCATCTATTCTTGGACTTACTCCGGTTCCTTTTGTACTTAAGTTTTGCATCAACATCACTCCATCCCGCATTATTTAATAAATTCATAGAGTTATATAAGAAAGAAACTTGACCCTTAAAGTTTTTAAGAAATCGATAAAACCACACGTCCATTGATTTTTCCACTTTCCATACGATCAAATATATCGTTGATTTGATCAAGCGGCTGAACTTCGATGTTTGTGCGGACCTTCCCTTGTGCCGCAAACTCAATGGATTCCTGTAAATCCTTTCTTGTTCCTACGATAGAACCTTTTACTGTGACCCCATTTAACACAGTATCAAAAATAGGAATTGGCAGTTCATCATTTGGCAATCCGACAACGACCAGTGTTCCGCCTCTTTTTACCGAACCGTAAGCTTGTTCAAACGCTTTTCTTGTTACCGCAACGCTAACAGCAGATTGTACACCGCCTACTTTTTCTTTAATTTCCTGAACAGGATCCACTTTTAATCCATTAATGGTAAGATCAGCGCCCAATTCTTTTGCTAATTCAAGTTTGTCATCCTGGATGTCAACTGCAATGACATTGAAACCCATCGCTTTGGCATACTGAAGTGCAACATGCCCCAGACCGCCAATACCATAAATTGCTACCCAATCCCCAGGCTTAGCTTCTGATACTTTTAAGGCTTTATAAGTAGTAACACCGGCACAGAAAATTGGTGCTACTTCTTCAAAGTTAAGATTCTCTGGAATTTTAACCACATAGTTTGCTGGAGCTTTACAATATTCAGCATATCCACCATCCACTGAATAACCTGCGTTTAATTGATTTGGACATAATGTTTCGCGGCCTGTTAAACAATATTCACATTCTCCACAAGCAGAATATAACCATGGAACACCAACGCGGTCGCCAACTTTAATCGAAGTGACACCCTCCCCAACTTTTTCAACGATCCCGACACCTTCATGTCCTGGAATAAGCGGTAATTTCGGTTTTACTGGCCAGTCACCGTGTGCAGCATGCAAATCAGTGTGACAAACCCCGCAAGCTTTTATCTTAACTAAAATTTCGCCATACTCTAATTCAGGTACAGGCACTTCCTTAATTTCTAACTGTTGCTTAAATTCATTTACTACTGCAGCTTTCATCAATCTTTTTTCATACATGAAAAAATCTCTCCCCTCAATTTGTATTCAATCTATTAACTTGCAAAAACCGTGCCAATTATAAAAACGCTTTCAAATATGACTTTTACTAAATAATCCTGTCATTTTAGCCGAAAGCTTGGCTCATACGGCCGATGAATTGTCAAAATTGCGACAATTTATCGGTTCATTGGAAAATAGCTTAATAAAATAAAAAGAAGAAGGAATCCCTTCTTCTGAATAGATTATCTTTAGGTGGAAAAATAAAAGACAAATTTTATACAAAAAAAAATCAAAGTTTCTGCACACTTTTCCATTATTGTATATTACATAGGTTAACCAACAAAATTAATTTAAACATATTGGGAATGAGGTGAATGCTTTGAAGGTTAGAATAGTAGTTTTAGCTTTACTAGTTTTTGTACTTACAGGTGGAGGAATGGCGCTGGCAAAGGGCGGTGACATGAAAATGTCAGCCACTTCTAATGGAAGCGGGAATTCCAGTAGCAGCATGCAAGGCATGGACATGAGCGGTAAGGATAAAAACATGGACATGAGCAATATGGATATGAGTGGAAAAGATAAAAACATGGATATGAGCGGTTCAAATCAGGATGATAATATGGCAGGCATGGATATGGGAGATAAGCCAATAAAAGAAACACCTCCAAATGCAAAGGTTTTGGGAACTTATGGAGCCGTAAATGCGGCATTTATTATGATTGGTGTTTGGAATAAATGGTTTAGACGGAAGGATGATACCGATGGCAATTCCAAATAATAAACTAGACCAAGAGAAAAATAAACTTGAAAAACAACCGATCAATTTATTAAATGTTCCTGTAATTAAAAAGTTTATCCAAAGCAGATGGTATCCTGGCCTCTTTCAATGGATTGTGCTCGTTGTTTTTTCAGGAATTGTTTATGAATTAGTGGCTGGAACCGTTGACCCGTCAAAAAACCTAGGTACTTCGCTGACTTGGGTCTTGTGGTGGCCTTTAATCCCACTGTTCTTCGTATTGATCGGCAGGTTTTGGTGTGCGATCTGTCCTTTCGGTAAGGTTAGTGACATTATTCGTAAAACAATTGGCAGTGAACGTCCAGCACCAAAGTTTTTAAGAAAATACGGGCTCTGGTTCATTGACCTATTCTTTATTGCCATTACGTATAGTGATCATATTTGGGGAATTGTAGAAAATCCCAGAGGATCAGGTTACTTACTTTTATTACTTGTAACCATGGTAGTCGGAACATCGGTCTTTTATGAAAGAAGAACATTTTGCAAAACTTTATGTTTCCTAGGGGGATTGTCAGGAAACTATTCTCGTTCAGGTGCCCTGGAGCTTCGCGGTACACCTGAAGTGTGTAAATCCTGCAAAGTACAAGCTTGTTATAAAGGAAGCGAAAAGGCAGAAGGCTGCCCAATGTTCCAATTTGTTCGTACAATGGATTCATCAGCTGATTGCAATCTTTGCGGAAACTGTGTGAAAAACTGTCCAAATGATTCAATCAGGATCTCACCACGTGTGCCTACATCCGAACTATGGTTAATTAAAAAACCTATGATTGAACATACATTTTTAGCAGCCGTCATCATGGGGATTGTGTTTGTACAAAACATTACGATGATTGCCATTTGGCAAGACATCCTAAAAGCAATTAGTTCTGTAACTGGAACCAGCAATTATAATATAAACTTTACCGTTGCCTTTATTATTGCAATGGCAATCCCAGTAGGGCTTTTATTTGGAACTGCAAAAATTGCAACCATTACAGGCGGTTCTGTAGAAAAGGTGAAACAAAACTTTATTAAATTTGGTTATGCTATTATTCCTTTAGATTTAGCAGGGCACCTTGCTCATAACTTGTTCCATATTATCACTGAAGGAAAAGCGATCTGGTATAACTCAGCATCATTA
>JAUZQA010000032.1 GCA_030705665.1 Bacillota bacterium | reverse complement strand
TCCAGGTTTGAGAAGTTCCTTTAATTCTGTGCTTGAAGCAATTTGACCTATTTTTTCAAGAAGCGGTTTTGTAAGTACGGTAATTTCAAAGTAGGAAATTAGTGCTTCTTTAAGAGAAAGGACATCCCCTTGTTTATTAACTGTTACCGTTTCATCATGATTCCATTGCAATTCCTTCAGTAAGGAATCGACCAGAACTGAATCGTTTTCCGGATAAATACCAAGGGCGTCACCCGGCTTATAAGTAAGGCCAGAGCCTTCGAGGGAAATTTCAAGATGGCGTGTCTCCTTATTGGAACCTCGGCCGTTTAAATTAATATTCTCCAGTACTTCAGCTCTGAACGGATTTGTACGGCTGTATTCCGTTTCTGCCGATATTGCAGGAACCGTTCCAGAAGGAACATCGATGCCTCCTTCGGTTTCACTAAGACTTCCTATTACGCCTTCAAGCCATTCTGCAGCCGGCTCTTCAAAATCAACGTCACAATCAAAGCGAGGATAAAGCCTTGTTCCACCAAGTTCTTCCAGCCGCTGATCAAAATCTTTTCCAGTCTTGCAGAAAAATTCATATGAGCTGTCACCAAGAGCCAAAACAGAGAAGTTCAGTCCTTCAAGCTTTGGCGCCCGCTTACCATGGAGAAATTCATGGAAAGAAATTGCATTATCAGGCGGTTCACCTTCACCATGCGTACTTGCAATCACAAGCAGGTTTTGAAGTTTCTTTAAATTGTTTGGTTTAAAATCACTCATAGACGATACAGTTACTTTAAACCCTTTGTTTTCAAGTGCTTTTGCAGTCTTTTTCGCTAGACCCGCAGCGTTACCTGATTGTGATCCAAAAAGGATGGTCACGTCTTTGGAAACTGTCTGCTTGGCACTTCCTGCTGGAAGTACTTCAGTTAATGTTCCTGAAGCCGCTGTGCCAGAAACGGACTGACATGCTGTCAGATAACCGTTTAGCCAAATTTTTTGTGATTCAGTTAATGTTGGCAGTAGACGATTTAGGAGCTCTACCTGCTCCTGATTAAAGGGACTATTTAATACTTGAAGTTGCAAAGATTTCCACCTCACACAGGAATATAGCTTTCCATCATATATTTTATTTGAGATTACTGGATTCGACAAATATTTTTCATTTTTCAGTAAAACAATTTATTACTAATATAATAGTTTTAGTATTCCTATAAGTCAAGTCGGTTTTAAATGAATAAAAAATAAAAATATTAGATCGACTTCCCGTATTGTTTCTCTCTAAAATCCTTCTATTAATACTTTACTCGAATCCAAAGCATTAGTAAAATACATATAAATAATCATTACTATTAAGATTACTAATAATAAGGCGGGATTCCTTTGTATTATGAAGAGTTAAAAACTTTTGTTACACTTGCAGATGTAAAAAATTTTACAAAAACGGCGGAACTCCTTCTAATGTCGCAGCCAAGTGTAAGTTTACATATAAAAAATTTAGAAAAAGAATTTCAGACGAAATTATTCCAACGTTCGCCAAAATATTTAAAAATCACCCCAACAGGTGAAATTTTATATAAAAGGGCACGGCAAATGATTACGATTTATGAACAAACGAGACAAGATATTCTTGAACATCATAACTCTGTTAAAGGGGAATTAAAGATCGGTGCCAGTTTTACGATCGGCGAGTACATCCTACCTTCTTTACTTCACGACCTTCAAACTAACTACCCGGAGCTTGAACTTCATGTAGTAATCGGAAATACCGAAGAAATCGTTCATTCCGTAAAGCTTTTTCAAGTGGATGTTGGCTTAATCGAAGGACAGACAAATGAAAAAGAAGTATCTGTCAACGCATTTATGCAGGATCAGTTGTTTGTTGTTTCATCAATTAATCATGAATTGGCCCTTAAAAAGGAAGTAACAATGGCTGACCTTCATGATCAAAAATGGGTAACTAGAGAAATAGGTTCGGGTACAGGTCAATATTTGAGCCATGTAATTCGTTCCAATGGCCTTAAGGTTAAATCACTGCTGACCATTAGCAGCAACCAAGGAATTAAGGAAACGCTTATGAACGGGTTGGGATTATCACTGCTTTCCTACAGTGTCATCGAAAGAGATGTCGAGCATGGCAATCTTTCCATTATTAAATTAAAAAATCATTCCTTTACTCGGACACTTTCCTATATATTTTCACCAATAATGCAAGATAAAAGGAATGTAAAAATTTTTCTTGATATGCTAAATCAGAAATGGTCAAACTAAGCCATAAAACTTTAATCTATGTTTTTATTATATGTTCATTTAAAAAACTGGTTAGCATTTTGCCAACCAGTCTGGCTGTTTAATAATTATATTTTGGATAACCATTGAATGAGTTTTTTTTATCTGAACTTTTTTTACTTTTTTCCAACTCTTGACGCATTTTTCTTTCTTTCCATTGGTCATAATTTATTCCATTACAATCCGGATCGTTTAAATATTTAATATAATCAGAGCTTAATGGATAAAACAAATAAACCACCTCCATTGTTATATTTACAATGTATGCGCTTACATTCGATAATTGACAAGGTTTTTGGCAAGAAAAAAAATTTACGCCACCTAAAAGGCGGCGTAAACATCCAATTGTCAGTCAATATCTATTTATCATTTATTGCACATTAGATTTTTAGGGTGGAGTCTTTATTCAGCTTGTGCATTTTTAGCTACCAATTCATTAGTGGTAGTTACTGCTTTTTTTGGACGTACAGCAGCCCATACAAGACCTCCAAATACTAGTAAGACCACGGCTGTAGCTTGGAAAGAATGCTGGAAACCAAGTCCCGGATTAGCGGAATGTTGAATGAGATAACCTGTTGCATATGGACCTACAATTCCCCCTAATGATGTAATGGCCATGAACCAGCCTTGAATTTTGCCATTATGTTTTTTAGGGATCAGTTCTACTAGAATCGCTGGCCCAAGCACTAATGTGATACAGCCGAACGTCAAGCCAAGTGAAAGTAAAGCGATGGCCATGAAATTAGAACTAAACATTGTTCCAAAGAAGTAGCAGATTGCACCCGTCAGCATCACAGGACCAAGGACAAACACACGTCCTTTTACGACATTTTTCGTTTTAGCAAACAGCCTGTCTGATATCGATGAAAATGTAAGCTGTGAAAGTGTAATAAGAATCCACGGTAAGGCAACCACTATTTTCAATGTGTCCGGGCTTAATTTACGTACGTTTTGTAAATAATTTGGAAGCCAATTAAGCCCAATTGTAAAGGACCAATAAGTAGCAAAACCACACAGCGCTACTAAAAGAAAGTTTTTTGAAAATAGCACAGATGTAAATTTCGTTTCGGGTTCGAGGATCGCTACATTTGAATTTTCTTTTGCATTCGGGCTTTCTACTTGTGCATCTTTATTTTCTTTTGATAACCACAGCCACAACACAATCCAAACCACTCCTATAACACCTGTAACAATAAAACCGGCACGCCATCCATACGTTAAAATGATGTGCATTAAAACTGGTGCAGATATGGCTACTCCAAGCGGACCGCCAATGGACACTAAGGTCAAGCCAATACCTAGCTTTTCTTTAGGAAGCGCCTTTGCTGCTGCTGTCATTGCTAAAGAATAAGAAGGTCCTTCCCCTGCCCCTAAAATTAGTCTTGTGACCAACAGCCAAGAATAACTAGAAACAAATACAGAAGCTAACTGGACAAGCGCCCATACCGCCGCCATCCCGGCAATTACCTTTTTAGTTCCTATCTTATCAGCCAGTGCACCAACTAAAACTGCTGAAATAGAGTATAAGAAGAAGAAAATGCTGCCGACAAATCCCCATTGCTCTGGACTCAACCCTAATTCCTTCATAATGGGAACAGATGCAAAACCGATGATTGCTTTATCCGCGTTACTAATAACCGTTAATAAGAACAAAAGCGTAATAATGATCCAAGCAGTTTTTGTTATCTTACTTCCTTTTCTGTTGACACGATTCATATTTTACCCCCAAATGATTATTCAATTTAAAAATTTATATAAAGAACTTAAGCCATAAAAATAAAAATGAGGATTTAGCCTAAGTTCCCAATTTTCTGAATTATTACCACAAAAAAAGAAAGCACTTTTAAAAGATTCAGCATTGCTTATAGGGAGAATCGATTAATCGTGCATGATGTGATGATTAGGTTTATATTTTTCCAGAGCAGTCCCTATCTTTCTGACAGAACCCTGGTTTCTTTTTTCAATAAGAAGTTGGTTACGATGCTGTTAAATTCTTCTGGTTTCTCCCATTGCGGCCAATGTCCTGCATCCTTGATGACAACTAATTCACTATTAGGAATCATATCTTGAATCGGCTTTGCTTCCTCAACCGTTGAAGTAGGATCATGGTCTGTCCACGCTAAAAGTGTCGGAACATTAATTTTGCTGCACCAGGAAGAATCCCAAGCATATTTAACCCTAACATCAAGCTCTTGAAGGCAAACGATATTATGGACAGCTTTTTGATAGGATGGCTGTGTATAGATTTTATAGCGCGTTTCAATTAATTCATCCGTTACCTGGCTCTTATCGTACATTAACCATTCTAGCCTTGTTTTGACATTTTGATAGTTTGCTTCAAGAACGGCTTTAAGGGTCGAGGCTTTCAGTCCCGCCATTACCTCAGGTTTGTTATTTACATTCCCCGGTGTATTAAGCACTAATGCTTTTACAAATTCAGGATGATATGCTGCAAACCACGCTGCTACCCAGCCGCCTAATGATTCGCCCGAGAGATAGACTTGTGATAAATCCAATGCCTGAATAACCGCTAATAAATGATCGCTATAACTATCTATTCCAAATTGTTGATCAGGCTTTTCCGTATAGCCATGCCCCAGCATATCGATACAGATTACCCGGAAATTTTCACTTAAACCTTTCAGATTTCTTGCATATGCCTCAACATGTCCTCCCGTACCATGCAGTAAAATAAGCGGCTCACCATTTCCTGCTTCAAGTACCCGAGTTTTCACGCCATTAGCATCCAAATAATAAAGTTTAAATTCCACATCAGCTAAGTCTGACCAGATTGTCATTTTTTATCTCTCCTTATTTTCCATAAAATCACAAACACATTTTTAAAATTTACTAGATCGAATTACTTGTATCAAATAAAATTGTTCTTTACAGGCTAACTTCATATTTTGTTGACTTTTGTTCACCTTCATGTTTGACAGGTTGGCTAAATTGGACGACCGCCATGCCAGTTACCCACTCAGGAATTGGTTCATAAAAGGCGACATCGGCATTAAAACTTTGAAGTGCACCTAGCAGAACAAGCCAGTTATGAATCTCCTGACCACCATTACCAAAGTGTTCTTCGATATATTCTGAAGACCATTTTCTAAGTGAATCGAAGTCTTTTTCCTTTACTAGCCTTAAAAATTCGCGGTCTCCTTCTTCATTTACTGGACCGGTGATTAACGATGTTACCCTTGTTTCACGTGTTTTTAAATATTCATCAAGCTGTTCAATTTCCTGACGACCATTTTTTAATACGTGGATTAGCTGTTGATCTTCAGGTTTTTGACTATCAATTTTTGGAATCGGCACCCAATGTGATATACCGCCAGATGCAATGATAGCCACCTTTTTATTCGAATCCCAAGACTCAATCGCTTTTCGCACAACTTCACCCAGCTGGAAGCATCGATCCATCGTCGGAAGCGGAGGTGCAGCGGTATTTACCGCAATTGGTACAACTGGGATATCCAATTCAGAATTTAGAAAATAAATCGCTTGCGTATGACCGTGATCCACTTTCATTGACAATGTAAAGGCGAAATCAATATTATTTTCTAAACCGGTATTAAGAATATGTTTAGCTAGTTCTTGCTGAACAGGAATTTTATATTTAGGGATCCGCCAATCTCCCCATCCTTCACATTCACCAATACCAATTGTAAAAGAAGGCATATGATCGTAGAAATAACTATTAAAATGATCATCAGATACTAAAACTAAAATATCTGCGCCAACATCCTTCAGCCATTTATTCATTTCAGCTGTTGTTTGAATAAATCCCTGCCCCTTTTCACCGGCAGACTCCGGGTTTGTCATAATCATTGGGCTGTGTGACATAGCCACACCTGCAATAATTTCAGCCATTTTTCCACTTCCTTTCTAGAAAGTTATATTTATAATATTGATTCTAAAGAGTGGCAATTAGGAAATTTTCCTATTATGAAATTAGTATTTTTTCATCAGTGGAACTTACAATCTCTTTCTTGATAAGGCGCTGCCAGACAATCGTTAATTTCCTTTTCATAAAAGGCGGAATCTCTTTTGTACATACAAGTATGGGACCACCAGAAGATTCGAGTATAATCACTTCTGTATTAATGGAACATGCTTCATTTTCTAATGTAACTTCATAATGCCCGGGTGCAGGTAATGTATAGTAGGGATAAGGCTTAAAAGATCTCCCGTCGAAATCACATTTGATCTCATAGAAATGCCCAAGAAAATGAGGCAGTTCCTCAACATTTCCTGCCAGCAGCCTTTCTCTAATACAAGTTGAACTGATTTTTTCACCCTTGTACCCCACTTTTTCTACCTTTGTAACCTCAATAAGCTTGCCAGAATCTTGGTATAACCGATCCAAATTCCCTTCGCCCTTGTATCCATAACAAAAATCAAAACCAGCGACTGCATGAACGACACCGAGTTCCACCAGGTATTTCGCCACAAACTCTTCCGGTTGAAGAGCAGCAAATTCTTTATTGAATTCCACAATATAAAATATATCAACGCCTAAGCTTTCAAGCCGCTTTTCTTTCTCGGATAAAGGCATTAAATAATGAACTTGTTTTTTACCGCTGCCAACAACTGATTTGGGATGGGGAAAAAAGCTCATTACTGCCAGCTGAACATTTTGCTCTTTTGCCTTCTCATAAGCCGTATTAATCACTTTCCAATGTCCAGTGTGGATACCGTCAAAGCAGCCAAGTGCCATAACCTTGGGCATTGCTTTTTCCTGCCAAATTCCTAAGTTATCCCGGTTTAAATAAATCGTTTCCATACTGTCTCCTTTTTCGTCAATTAAATCGTGACGGGCTGTTCTTCAGCTAATGAACGGTAGCGCCCACTATAAAACACAAGTGGTTCAACGTCTTCAATCTTAATATCCGTTACTTTTCCAATAAACAAAGTATGATCACCTTCAACATGCTCTGCTGAAACCTCACAGGCGACCTGGACTACTGATCCGGGAAGAACTGGTTTTCCATCCAGACGTTCAAAGACAACTTCCTTGTCTTCCTTCATTTGTCCGGCAAAAATCATCGAAAGTTCTTGTTGGTCTGCTGCTAAAATATTAACGGTAAAAAGTTTACTTTGTTTAATTTTGTCAAGAATTTTGGCTTTCTCACCAATTGAAATCACCACGAGCTTTGGATCTAGTGACACAGACATAAACGCGTTGGCAGTCATTCCGTGAACCCCTTCACCCTCAACTTCTGTTGCGATGACTGTTACACCTGTTGCAAAATTCCCCATTGCATTTCGAAATTGACGATCATCCATTATTGAAACCCCCTGCTAATCTGTAATTCTATAATTTTTCAAGGGGCAGCTATATTTTGCTAAAAGCTGCACTCCTCTTCGTTTTCTGAAATTCACGAGAAGAGAATTAATTATCCTCTCACACCGCTTTCAAAACCAAATAAATCCTGGCCATAGGCAGCTACAGAATCCTCATATAAAGATGTTTTGTGCGTTGCAACACCGATGATATCTCTTAAGAACAACTCCATTGGGCCGCCTTTGTAAAGTGCCCCACCTCCGAGTGTAAGCAGTGCTCGTACGGCGATGTCCACGCAAATCTTTATAATTTTGGTACGAATGGCAAAGAACTCCGAACGTTCAGTTTTGCGGCCATCTTTTTCATAGTTTTCTAGAAGCGTTATATATTTATCCATCAATGCATCGGCAACATGGAAATCAGCTGTCATTTCCGCTAGAACCCTTTGGCTCCTTGGTGATTCACTCTCACGCATACCATCCATTAATCGGACACGCTTTTCAGTAAGTTTTTTAAATTCGGCAAGAATACGTTCTGCACCGCCAATAGCCATATTTGGGAAGCCCAAATAGAAGGTAGGATAAAACGGTACATGATAGAATGGGTATTCCTTATCATATTCTGCTTCTGGGTTAATTACTGCTTCAGGTGGCAGCCCAGTAATGTCAGCAGCTTCCAATCGCAACATCCTCTCCATTGGTACATAGACGTTATCAACAATGACTTGGTTACTTCCGCTGCCCCTTAATCCGAATGTATCCCAGTTTTTCACAATTTGAACTTCAGATGTTTTAAGCATTGGCAGGCAAACCTCCGGCTTGTCTCGATCAGGAAATTGAACTGTTACTCCAAGACCTATCCAATCACTATATAAGACACCGCTTGCAAAATTCCACGTTCCATTAATTCGGTATCCGTCGCCGTCCTTTTCTGCCTTGCCAACTGCAGCAAATACGTCAACGATCAAGCCGCCTTGATTGATAATCTCATCCCTACCTTCTTTTGGAAGGTAAGCTGGAAGAATATTATGGAGTGGGTAAAGGTAGGTAAGCCAGGCGGCTGAGATATTATAATTAGCAACCTTGCGAACAATCTTTGCAAATCCCTTCAAGTCGATTTGCGGACCGCCATATTCCTTTGGAAGCATAATTCTGTTTATTTTTGTTTCTTTAATTAGATTGACAACATTTTCCGAAATGGTTGCATTTTTTTCTGCTTCTTGGGCCTCTTTTTCAGCGAGTTGACCAATTTTTTCAGCAGCTGTTAATAACTGCTCAATCGTTACCATTTCCTCTGTTACTGCATAGTTTCCCATGTTTACACCCTCTTTTGATAATGATGAATTACTCTCTTAAGCTACGATTTTCAACAAAAATAACATTATTTGATCGGCCGAATGAAATAATGTTTGACACCGCTTTCATTTATCATTTAAATAACTTTTCTATATATTTTATTGCTTACATATAGTGTAATTTGTTTTGAATTTTCAGACTAGAACAAATAATGTTCATGTTTTACTTATTTATCGCTATTTTTTGTCCGTTTTGTGAACTGTTTTTCAAAATAAAAAGCCTCCAGCCTATGGCTGGAGGGAAGCTTTCTACTCAATATTCAGTTCACCCAATGCAATTAATGATTTGATAATCAAGATTAATTGGTGGCTTTCGTTAGGATCTCGTAAATCTTTTTCCAGCAGACTCTCAATCTTTTTTATTCGATGGCGGAGTCCGCTCATTGATAAAGCGAGTTCATTCATCGTTTGCTCAAGCTTCCCACCATTTAACAGGAAAATGTATAATGTTTTAAGAAGTTCTACTGTTTTGAGATCACCCGTATTATACAATGGTCCCAGTTCCTGCTCCGCAATCATTCTAATCCCGCTAATATTATTTGAATTGATCAGCACTCCAACAATTCCCAATGATTTGAATGGGACAATCTCTTTACTAATCGTTAACCGTAAGGCAATCATAGCCTCCTCATAGTTTTTAGAGGCGGTGGTAATATCCTCACCTAAATTACTAATGCCAAACTTAAATGGACTTTTAGGATATTTTAACACCATATACTCACGATAATCTTTTATCAGATTGATAATCGTTGTATGTTTAAAGTTATCCTTTGTTATAAACAAAATCATTTTTCCATCCCGTTGGCTTACAAGGACATTGTATTTTTTTTCATTAAAATAATGAAAGGTTGTTTCAAAAATCTGTTCCTGAAAAAGAAATTCTTCCTCTATTGTACTATCCGGCCTTTTATACTCCATTACAGTAATATAATAGGGCAATCCCAAGTCTAATCCCGTATATTTTCCTCTTTTAATAATTTCGTTTATTGGTAAACGACCCTCAAGGATTTGTTCAAAAAAACTTCCTTTCATTCTTTCAAACGAAGTAAAGCTAGTTTTTTCATTTAAAAGAATTAAAGAAGCGGCATTAGCGAATCGATCCAAAAATAAATAATCTTCTTCATGTTGGTCGCTTTGTACATCTTCGTAAATAAAATGACAGTAGCCGATCAGTTCTTTTTGAACAAGAATAGGAGTGATCAACCGCTCTTGAATGATGGTCTTTACCGTTTTTTTACGAAATGGTAATCTTTGTTTTTCTTTTCTTTGAAAAAAATTCATTGAGGCATTCACTCGAATATAGGTTTCTAGATCTGCTTTCAATTCCAGATATTTTTCTTCCGATAGCCCCGAAAACGAAATCGTTCGGTGATCAATGTCCTCAATAATAATCGGAATTTTCACAAGGTTATACACTAAGTCAGAAATCTCTTGTAAATTACTTCCGTTTGACACCTCTTCCGTTAATTCCTTTTGAAAGCTGGCTAATCTGGTTACAAAATTTTGCTGTTCAAGCAATTGCTCATAAGTGAATTCCAATTCCTTTACGATTGGGATTTCATTATAAGAGGCTATTTCATTCTCTTTTTCCCATTCTTCTTGCGGCTTTACTTCCCAACTGCACACATGATCTCCCATCCCAACGCATGTCAATTCTTTCGCATGCAGCGTCTGTCCGCTTATTGTGGACATATAGCCGCTGGCGTAACCTGTAAGTGTGTGGCAAACAGGTTCATTTGATATCCCGTGAAAATTTACATGCTGGTCAGCTTCATAGGAATCAATCCAGATGCCCTTTCCTAATATGGATATCATCTTTTTCTGTTCATCGAGTTTCACCTCGCAATCATGTTTCATCCCGCTGATATGGCCGTTGGTAATATGGAAAATAGGCCCCTGTTTGATTAAATATTCAAGTGAGGAGTCTGTTTTCATTGCTTCTTTGGCATCAGCCACACCCATTTGCCAGCCAAAGTGAAACAAAAATCCCTTTATTCTTTCTATTCCAATATACTCTACTAACTGTTGGCGGAGAATTCCAAAGGCCGTGGCCGAAGCCAAAAGCTTGCGGTCACTCGCATTAGTCCTAGGCTTGTAACTATCTTCAGAAATCTTGATCTTCATCCATAATCACCCTGTGAAAGATAAATTTTTTAGCAAAAAAGGTGAGAAGCCTGAGGCAGTCTCACCATGGATTATAAAGTGTTGCAGATGTTAACTTTAGTTAAGAAATTTATTTTACAGCTGCTGCAGTTTTAGCCTTTGCAAGTTCTGAAGCTACGTCAATAATCATATCTTCTTGACCGCCGACTACTTGACGTTTTGCCAGTTCGATTAAGATATCACGTGCATCGATTCCAAATTGTTTACCTGCACGTTTTGCATGGTAGGCGAATGTTGAATATACACCTGCATAGCCAAGCGTGATTGCTTCTCTTGTAATCGTGGGAGTTACTGGTAGTAGCGGTGCTACTATATCTTCAGCTACATCTTCAATTTTGTATAAATCAATACCTGTTTTTATTCCCATCCGCTCGCAAACTGCTACAAGTGCTTCAGTTTGTGTATTTCCGGCACCAGCACCAAAGCAGCGAACACTGCCGTCAATACGGGTTGCGCCAGCTTTAATTGCTGCAATCGAGTTAGCCATTGCCATCGATAAGTTATTGTGGCCATGGAAACCAATCTCACATTGAAGCTCTTGTCTTAATGCACTGATACGCGCAGTTACTTGATCAGGTAGTAAATAACCTGCAGAGTCCGTAACATAAACAATATCTGCTCCATAGCTTTCCATTAATTTTGCTTGTTCTACTAATTTCTCAATTGGAGCCATATGTGCCATCATTAGGAATCCAACTGCTTCCATTCCTAATTCTTTTCCCATTGCGATATGTTGTGGGGCAACATCTGCTTCTGTAACGTGTGTAGCAACACGAACCATTTTTGCGCCAAGACTTGCAGCTTCTTTTAATTCAGTAAGCGTACCGATACCTGGTAATAAAAGAACGGCAATTTTTGAATCTCCAGCAACAGATGCTGCTGCTTCGATTAATTCCATTTCGTTCACTTTTGATAAACCATATTGTAAAGAGGATCCTGCTAATCCGTCACCATGTGTAACTTCGATATAAGGAACATTTGCGTTACTCAATGCTTTTGTTACACTTACTACTTGGTCTACTGTATATTGATGTCTGACAGCATGGCTTCCATCACGTAAAGCAACTTCAGTTATTAAAATATCTCTTTCAATTGTCATGATTATTTTTTCCCCTTTCTCCAGCTCAAACTGTTTCTTTCGTAACGTTTTTTGCAAACTCTTCTGCAACCCGTACTGCAGCGGATGTCATAATATCAAGGTTTCCTGAATACTTAGGTAAGTAGTCGCCAGCACCTTCTACTTCAATAAGAACAGTTACTTTATTGCCGTCGAAAATTGGTTCAGTACGTAAGTGATAACCTGGAACATAAGATTGAACGACTGTTTCCATTTCTGCAATAGAATCACGAATTGCTTGTTCGTTCATTTTTCCTTCTTCTACTAGCGCATATACAGTATTACGCATCATGATTGGAGGTTCAGCAGGATTTAAGATAATGATTGCTTTCCCTTTATCTGCACCGCCAACCACTTCAATTGCTTTTGAAGTTGTCTCAGTAAATTCATCGATATTAGCACGAGTACCAGGGCCTGCACTTTTACTGGAGATCGTCGCAACGATTTCACCATATACAACATTAGCTACACGGTTAATAGCATGCACCATTGGAATCGTAGCCTGTCCGCCGCAAGTAATCATATTGATATTGCTTTTATCTATGTGTTCTCCAATGTTTACTGCCGGAGATACATATGGCCCAATTGCAGCTGGTGTTAGGTCGATCATTTTAATTCCGCGTTCTTGACATACTTTGTTGTTATAAAGATGTGCTTTAGCTGAAGTGGCATCAAAAATGATATCCGCTTCTAAACTTGGGTCTGCTAGGAAACCGTCTATTCCTGTGTCAACACCAGCATAACCTGCTTCTTTAGCGCGGCGCAGGCCGTCTGATTCTGGGTCAATCCCGATTACTGCAGTTAATTCTAAGTATTCTGATCTTCCTAATTTGACCATAAGGTCTGTTCCAATATTACCTGAGCCAATAATTGCTGCTTTTAATTTTGCCAAGATAATTCTCCTCCCTATTTCCTTAGGTTTCTGTTTTATTAATGAAATCTTTACCTTTGTTTATGCAGGCTTGATTTTATACCCCATACAATGCGAAATCTCGGCAGCCGCCTGTTTAATTCCTTCAATTACTTTGGAAAGCCGATCATCCTCAAGTCTCATGGTTGGTGCAGCACAACTTACAGATGCTACTGCTTTTCCTTGATGATTGAATATTGGTGCGGCCACACATCTAAGGCCTAATTCAATCTCTTCGTCATCCACTGAATAACCTTGTTGCCGAATTATTTTTAATTGCTTCTTAATTTCATCTTTATCGGTCAGCGTGAATTCTGTATACGGTTCCAAAGAACTCAATGAAAGAATCCTATCAATTTCTGCATCACTTTGATAAGAAAGAATCGCCTTCCCAACACCAGTACAATGAATCGGTGCCCGTTTACCAACCTGTGAGGATATCCTTAATGTTTGTGGTCCTTCCACCTTTTCGATATAGATCACTTCATCCTGTTGAAGAACAACTAAATGAACTGTTTCCTTTAATTTCGCAACAAGGTTTGCAATTATAGGGCGGGCAATCCTGCCAACATCTAATTGATTTTCAACAGCAATACCCAGCTCAAATAATTTCAATCCAAGCTTGTACTTCAAATCATTTGGATTTTGCTCCAAGTAGCCGCGGTGTTCCAACGTTTTGATAATTCCATGGACGGTGCTTTTTGATAATGAAAGTTCTTCACTGATTTCTTTTACACTCAAATCTGAAGATGAAGTTAAAAATAATTCCAGGACATCGGCTGCCCTTTCAACTGATTGAATCAAACGCTCCGCCATGTGAACTCCTCTTTTCATTCGGCATTATCGAATGCTATTCGTAAATTTTCAATCTCTGATATTATAGTAGCGAACAGTAAGTTTTTTGTCAATATACTTTTTAGAATATTTCAAATTGTATTGATTATCACTTACTTAACAATAGATCTATAGAAATCACAAAAAGTGCAGGAAGTTCCTGCACTTTTTAATTAAATAGATTCTTGTATATCTTTTAGTTGGGAGAAGACTTTTTGGTATGCAGCAGCTTCAGATGCCATGCCTTTTAGTTGATACATCTTGCTAATTTTCCAAACCGGATCGGGGTCTTGCGGTTT